>JADYYL010000409.1 GCA_020853655.1 Deltaproteobacteria bacterium | reverse complement strand
GCCATCGCTGCCGACCGGCATACGATTCGTGAGGACGTTGAACTCCTTTACGCCGCAACGTTGCGAAAGCACCTTCACCACCGCATAGGCATCTGTCATCGAGGTCGGCTGTCCGTCGACAACGACGATGATCTCCTCGGCGGCCATGTTGAAGTAGAGCACGTTGTCACCGATTCCCGCGGCAGTGTCGACGATGAGGAAGTCGTACTCCTGCGCGAGATCGTCGACCGCAGAGACGAGCGCGAGCTGCTCTTCGGTGCCGAGGTGCGTCATCTCGACGATGCCGCTTGTGGACGGGATGATGTCGAGGCCGCTCTCGTGGTGCACGATGATATCGTCCATCGACGACTTTCCGCTCAACACATCGCCGATGTTTGCCCGCGGCTCAAAACCGAGGATCACGTTGACGTTCGCGAGACCGAGGTCCGCGTCGAGGAGCAGCACCTGCTTCCCGAGTTTGGTGAGCGCGATGCCGAGATTGACCGCGACGTTGGTCTTGCCAACGCCGCCCTTACCACTCGTCACCGAAATAACTTTTGCGGGGGAGCCAGACATAAACACAGAGGACCTACTATTTGTCTTCGAGAGTGATGACACCGAGCGACTGAACCTTTGTCGACGGACTGATCTCCTGGTGCGCCAATACCGCAAATCCTGGGACGAAGCGTTCCAGGAAGCTGTAGCAGGCGGCGCGCAAGCCAGCGGGAGCGAGTAACACGGGGGTATATCCCATGTTGTTGAACCGCTCCGATGCTGCCTTGAACTTTGCAATCAGGCGCTGTGCGACACTCGGTTCCATTGCAAGATAGGAGCCATTCTCCGTAACCTGTAAGGAATCGTTGAGAAGCCGTTCGACGACAGGAGTCATGCTCACCAGCGTCAAGACCCCGTCGCCGCCGACATGCTTTTGTGTGATCGAACGTGAAAGCGATCGTCGAACGTGATCGATGAGGCGCTCAACGTTCTTCGTCGCAGGCCCCCAGTCAGCGAGCGTCTCGATGACCGTGCGCAGATCGCGAATGCTCACACCCTCACGGAGCAATCCAGCGAGCACTTGCTGAACCGTGCCGAGCGGCAGAATCGCAGGAACGACCTCTTCCACCAGCTTCGGAGAGTTCTTACTGAGATTGTCGAGAAGTTGCTGCACCTCTTGGCGGCCGAGGATCTCGTGGGCGTGACGCTTCACGAGTTCGGTCACGTGGGTGGTGATGACCGTCGCAGGATCGACCACGGTGAAGCCGGCAAACTGAGCACGATCCTTATCCGATTCGTTGATCCAGAGTGCGTCAAGCCCGAACGCGGGCTCCTTCGTTGGAATGCCAGGTAGCTTGACGTCCACGCCGCCAGGGTCCATCGCCAAGAAATGGTGTGGCTTGACGGTCGAGCTCGCGATCGAGACGCCCTTCAGGAGCAGCCTGTATTCTGACGGATTCAAGCGGACGTTATCGCGAATGTGAATGGGCGGGACAATGAAGCCCATATCAAGCGCAAACTGTCGCCGAAGCGCTCGGATCCGTTCGATGAGATCCCCGCCACTGTTCGCATCGACCATTGGGACGAGTTCGTAACCCACTTCGAGTTCGAGCAGGTCGACGCCGAGCAGCGTTTTGACCTCTTCCGTGCTTCCCGGTGGCGGTGGCGGAGCAGCGGCGACGTTCCCTTCGTCGGCCATCTTGTCTTCCATCGCCTGGGAGATATTCTTCGAGTTCACCGCGAGCAGTCCCGTGCAGACGGCGAGCACCATGAACGGAATGAACGGCATCCCTGGAACAATCGCGAAGAACGCACTTAATCCAGATGCGAGGCCGAGCGGCTTTCCGTAGCGAGTCAATTGCTGAGTCACTTCGGTGCCGAGGTCGGCGCCCGATGCCGCGCGGGCCACGATGATACCGGCGCTCGTGGAGACAATCAGAGCAGGAATTTGAGCGACGAGTCCGTCACCAACCGTCAGCATGGTGTAGGTCGAAGCCGCTTCCATCCAGTTCATGCCCTCCTGCACGATACCGATGAACAACCCGCCCGCGATGTTAATCGAGGTGATGATCAAACCGGCGACCGCGTCTCCGCGGACGAACTTCGACGCACCATCCATCGATCCGTAGAATTCCGCTTCGGAGGAGAGGTCGCGACGGGCTTTTTTCGCGTCAGATTCGCTGATGAGGCCAGCGTTAAGATCGGAATCGATCGCCATCTGCTTACCGGGCATGGCGTCCAAAGTAAAACGCGCTGCGACTTCCGCGATACGGCCGGACCCTTTCGTAATAACCATGAAGTTGATCATCACGATAATGATGAAGATGACGACCCCGATAGCGTAGTGACCGCCGAGAACGAAAGTTCCGAATGCCTCGACGACGTGCCCCGCGGCGGAGGGACCATCCGCCCCGTGCATGAGAATAAGTCGCGTCGTCGCGACGTTCATGCTGAGACGGAAGAGTGTCGTCATCAGTACGACCGCGGGATACGAGGAGAATTCCAGCGGGCGTCGCATATACAGCGACACGAACAGGATGATCAGCGAGATCGTGATATTAAATGCAAGGAGAAGGTCGAGGATCGCCGGCGGGAGCGGAATGATCATTAAGACGACGACGCCGATCAGCAGGATCGGGACGATCACGCTCATCGCAGATGTTGCTGCTGGTGCTTCTTCGCGTGCCATAGTTTACCGTTTTTCTCGTCCAGTTTGAGAAGCCTGTGCCTTCCGATGGCGCAGGGGATGACGACCCTTGATCTTGTAGACATACGCGAGCAGTTCTGCGACCGCCGCGAAGAGGTCGTATGGGATTTCTTGGCCAACTTCGACCGTCGCAAAAAGTGCGCGCGCGAGCGGTTTCCGTTCGACGACAGGAACGCCGGATTCTTTGGCGATCTCTCGGATGCGGAGCGCCATGAAACCCTTTCCTTTCGCCACGACCTTCGGAGCTGTTCCGCGTTCCATCGTGTAGACGAGTGCCACGGAATAGTGCGTCGGGTTTGTCACGACGACGTCGGCGGTTTTCACGGCCTTCATCATTCGCTGCCGCATTCTCTGCATCGCAATCTGTCTGAACTTGAATCGGATGCGATCATCTCCATCCGTCGATTTGCGCTCGTCTTTGACTTCGGTCTTGGTCATCTTCAAGTTCCGCGTCGTACGCCAGAAATTCCAGGCGTAGTCGAAGATCGCGAGCACGAACATCAGTTTCATGATGTCCCAGAATATCTCGCCCAGCGCGAAACTCGTGAAGGGGAGCAGAGCCGAGGTCGGCGCTGCCATCAAAGCAAGCAGCTGAGGCACGAACCCCATGAAGCCGGAGTAGGCAATGGGAAGGATGATCGCGAGCTTCGCGCACGATTTGATCGTTTGAAAGACGTTCTGAATCGCGAACAGCCGCTTGAGCCCAGTAACTGGATTCATGCGCGAGAACTTCGGCGTGATCATCTTCATGCTGAAGTTGAACTTCGTTTGGATCAATGTTGATCCCGCTCCCACGATCGCGGTGAGGAGGAGAAGCAGGAGCAGTTCGGGGAGGAGGTAGGCCAGCAGTCCGATGATTTGATATCGAACGTCGTCCATCGTGAACGGCTTCGTCCCATACGTCGACGTGAAGCCCTGGGTCGTCAGCACGATCAGTTTCTGCCAGATGCGCGGGCCGAGGAAACCCAGCGCAATGAAAGCAGTGGAGATCGCCAGAACCTGACTGAGCTCCACAGAGCGAGGGATCATCCCCTCGTTTCGAGCTTCGCCGACCCGTCGCCCGGTCGGCTGCTCAGTTTTTTCTCCGCTTTCTCCGTCGGCAGCCACAGCTCCCTTTCTTTCAGCTCTTCAAGTTGAATCGATTCGAACATCCCCGTTCGACCCGTCGGTCGGCGGTCCGGTGCTTTCGCG
>JADYYL010000408.1 GCA_020853655.1 Deltaproteobacteria bacterium | reverse complement strand
CGAATTCGAACCCCCGACGCACGATACGAGTTGCGAACGAAACTCTTGGGCGAACGCTCTGAGAAAATATCCCAAATTTGGGCGCTCTTACCCGGCGGACTCTTCCTCGCGGGCCGCAATCCAATCTTGGGACTCGGGATCGTGGCAGGGGCTTTTTGGATGTTCCTCCTCGCGAGTGAGCTACCGCTCCAGTTGCCGGTTGCCGCGGCCATGTACCATCCGTTCCGACCGATCATGCTTTGTCTTGCGCTCGCCGGGCTGACCGCAGCGAGCCTTTCTTCACTGCGACATCGTGCAATGAGGGCTCGGTAATGCAAGTCGACTCCCCGGCAACAGAACGGCTCTCGAACGAGTTTCGCGCGATTTCGACCAAGCGGAAACACGGTGTGCTCGTTGTCGATAGCGAGACCGCGACGTTCGAGATTATGTTCCAGCACGGAAAGATCGTTTTTGTATCTCGGACCGATGAGTCTGTCGCGCGCCAGGTATGCCTTCGGCTCGTCAAGGCAGGATACCTCGACGAGGACTTTCTCGACGCGACCTTTGCGGATGATCGCCCACTGGAGCAGCTCTCGGAAATACTCGTTGGAGAACAGCTCGTCTCGCACGACGTGTTGTTGCAAGCGATTACGGCTTACGAGACGGACTTGCTCCATTCGTTGCGAAACATTCGGCACGCGCATACCGAATTCCGCTCCAAGATTGTATCACTCGATCCCTCGGTGAGCCTCTCGCTTTCGCCAGGCCAGCTCTTGCTCGATCTCGTCGAGATAACGAGCGAGGAAGAACGATTCCGCGGCCTGTTTGGCGGCCCTGAAGAGGTCGCTGACACGGAAGTCGTCAAGCACACGCCGACGTTGAGTCGCGCAACCCCAGTCGCCGCTGAACTCTGGGATAAGTTCGGTGTTCGCTGCGCGCTCGCAGACCTCGTCCAACGAGTACTGACGTCTGAGCATGAAGTGCGCGCTGCGCTGCTGACGCTGTATGACTCGAATGCGATCGAAGTGCGGCGAAATGTCGAACGGCTGGAGCAGGACGTCTCGGTGGACGAGTATCCGGAAACCGACAGTGTCGGTGGGGACCTGCTCGAGGGCTCGAACTTCTTATCGACGCTCGATGAAGAGTTTGCGGATAGCGATGTTGATCTCCTCGAAGGTGTGAGCAACGAGGATCTTCCCTTCAGCGACGAACCGGAAGAGGAGCCCGACCTTGAGAACCAGCTCTTCGGATTTCGGCCTTTGGGAGAAGGCCAGTCCGCACCGATTCCCGCCCGGGAGCCCGAGGAGCACCGTGAGGTTGTGTCGACGCCCCTTGCTTCCGAGCTCGGAGACGAAGACCTCTACGAAACGTCCTCCTTGGTGAATCGACTCTTCAGCTGGAATTGCTACCTCAGGGAGGAACAGGGACTCCTGATGGCGTCGACCGTCATCACATTCTTTGTTCTCATTTGTGTGTCGGTACTGCTTCCAGCGCAGGTGCTAGAGCTTTTCGACGCGTTGGTTCGCTTCTCCGCGCTCGATCGTGGGCTGGCAAATCGGATGGGCATTCCCTACTAGCCCATTCTTGTCCGTTGCTCACAGGGCCCTTGCCGTTCTGCGCACGAGAGCGGAGGGGGAGGGGAGCTCAGCAAACCGCGCCCAGCCTTCCGGCGGGAAAACCGCCGCCGAATTGCCGAAAATCAATATGGCCCGATTCAAGCTTTCGATAGGAACGCTGTATGCTTTTGTCATCACGAGAGAAAACTCGTATATAGAGCGGTTTTAGCGAATCAATCGGAACGTTCATCTGCGACGATTCCGATCGTGGAGCTAAGAGCGGCTTTAACGGGGAAGAATAGAGTCTTCTCCGAAACTTTCATGCTAACTGGAGCGACGAGCGGGTTTCTCGCATCGAGTGAGAGGGGACTTCTTCTGTCCCGTTCGGTGAAAGAGAAATTGGCAGCGCGATGCGCTCGTATTCACGGCAGCCATGGGTGTCACAGAAACTTCGAATAGCCCCGCGTCCATCGGGAAGTACGAGATTGAGACCACTCTTGGAAGCGGCTCGATGGGTGTGGTTTACCGTGCGCGGGACCCGGAGATCGGGCGTGTCGTAGCCATCAAGACGCTGCGCAACATTTTTCTCGGCGACGACTCGAACAGCGAAGCGATGCAGAGGTTCCGGCAGGAGTCTCGCTCGGCTGGGAAGCTTCGCCATCCGAATATCATCACGGTATTCGAAGCTGGCCGAACTGAGCACGGCTCGCCGTATATCGTCATGGACTATATCGATGGGTTGAGCTTCGAGGAGCTGATCAAGCAGCGGGCGCCCGTCGATCCATGCGAGGCTCTTCACTACTTGGGTCAGGTCGCCAGCGCGATCGATTATGCCCATGAGCAGGGCGTGATTCATCGCGATATCAAACCGAGCAATGTGTTGCTCGACAAAAACTTTCATCCATATCTTCTCGATTTTGGGGTGGCGAAGCTCGCGGACACGTCGTTGACTCCTGCGGGTATGGTCGTCGGAACGCCGAGCTATATGGCACCTGAACAGATCCGTGGAGAGACGCTCGATGGGGGCACCGATCGTTTCGCGTTTGCCGTCGTCGCATTCGAGCTGTTGACGGGCGTCCGGCCATTCCCAGGCACCGACTTCACGACGGTTGTGAGCAACATCATTCACAACGCACCGCTGACTTTCGTCGATTGCGGCGTAGGATATTTTCCTCCGTCGCTCGAACCCGTCATGCAACGCGGACTTTCAAAAGTACGGATCGATCGGTACCCGACCTGCGCGGAATTCGTGAACGCGATGGGGAAGGCGCTGAGTGTTCCCGTCGGATCGCTTGGCGTCTCTGGATTTTTCGATGGGATGAAATGGCCTCGCGGTGATGACGGCGGAGCCGCTGTTCGCACGCAGATGTCGACTCCTATCCCTGTTACGACACCGCCGCCCGCTCCCCCTGTGCCACCGGTTGAAGCGAAAGCTCCGGTGGCACCGCCCGCAAAGGAGACCGTCGCTCCAAAGACGGCTTCCGTCGCGGTCACTGCCGGTGGCAAGGACTCCGCTGCGACGATCGAACGGCCGAAGGACCCCCGACCGGGGATGTCGTTCACGAAGCTCCTCGGTGTCGTCGTCGCGATGTCACTCGTCGGAGCGGGCTCCGCAGCGCTGCTCTCCTCGCAGGGTGGACTCGAAGTGACCGACGAAGTGGAGTCCATCGCTTCGCTTCGAAGTGATGATTCGACAGACGTGATTCCGGAAGCAACTCCGCGTGTTACAGAATCGGTGTCGGAGACGAAGCCTGTTCAGACGAATACAGTTCAGACAACGAAAGCGTTGAGCACCTCTTCAGACGAAGTCGTGCAGCGCGCGGCTGTGGTGGATACGAAGGTGAGCGATGCACCGTCCGACACACGCAATGAAGGCATCCTGGGAACGACCGACGATGTGGGTTCGCGAACGCTCGCGGTACTGACAGACCCGAAGTCGGATCAGAAAGCACTGATCGACGCGATCGGTTCTTCCGGAACGTCGGCCGAGTTTGATCGATTTCTACCCGCGCTTTTGGCGCTCTCGAAGCATCCGGAGTATCCGGTTCGAGTCGCGGTGCTGCGATCCTTCGTGGGAGGCGACAAACTTCGGAATAAAGAAGTGCTTCGCACTCTTGTCGGCGCTCTCGACGATCCAGAGTACATCGTTCGTGGGTTTGCCGTGAAGACGATAGCTTCGTTCGAGAACGGAGCGGCGCTGAAGTTGCTGGAGAAGCGACTTGAGGTCGAGACAAACGACATCGTGAAACAAGTGCTGATCGGCTCTATTGCGAAGCTGAAGGGCAGCGCGCGGTAGGGTAGCATCCGATGATGCGGAATCTGCTCAGTGAGATCATTTGCGATACGAAGTGAACATGCAGGAAACGAGGAAATACGGGCGATGAAACGAGGGAACATTCTTTCACTGACTCTGGTCGCAGCACTTTCCGCCTCCACGCTCACGGCATGTGCGAAGAAGCCTGCGCAACGTCCAATGCGGCGAGAGGTTCAGGCCCCCAGCCCCGCGTATCTTGACCATGTGATTCAATACTCCGGCGAGACGCTCGCCGTGATCTCGGCTTGGTACACTGGCCGTGCGTCGAATTGGAACTACATTCGCGACGTTAACCCCGGTCTGAACCCGCAGCGCCTTCGCCTCGGTCAGACCGTTCGAATTCCGGCAGATCTAGCGACCCGGAGCGAACCGATGCCGAAGGAGTTCGTTCGTCGCTTCGTCAGAGGCGAAGAGAAGGCGCCATCCAACGATCCAGGTCTCCAGCCGACTCCTGAAGCGACCCCGGCCGATCAGGGCGTCGTGACGGAGAGCGAAGTTGCTCCGGAATCGACGCCAGCGCCTGTCGTGAGTGAATCTCCTGCTCCGACGCCGCAGGCGGCAGCGCTCCCTCCGGTCCCGACATCGACTGTCGTCCCCGCCGTCAAAATCGAAACGCCGCCTTCCGACGACGCAGAGCGAGAAAAGCTGCTCGACGAGCTGTTGAATTAAAGAAACGGCGCGACAATGACCGGCACTCTCTTTACGCTCAATCTCGACCCGGGCACGATCATCGCGGGTCGATACGAGGTCGTGAAGAAGATCGGCAGCGGCGGAATGGGGATGGTCTTCAAGGCGCTCGATCGTGAGCTCCGGAATGAAGCCGCTGTTTTGAAGCTCCTCCATCCGCATCTGGCGGAGAACGAAGAGGTCTTCAAGCGTTTCCTCAACGAAGTGCTCGTTGCGCGCTCACTCTCACATCCCAATATCGTTCGTATCCACGACATCGGGAAGACCGAGACCGGCATTTACTACATTTCGATGGAGTATATTGACGGCTACAGCTTGAAGGATCGCTGTGAGCTAAAGGTTTACGATCCGATTACGAATGAACCACTTCCCCAGCTCAAGTTCGACGAAGCGCTTCGCATTATCTGCGATGTCGCAACGGGAGTCGCGTATGCCCACGAGCGCGGAATTATTCACCGAGATCTGAAGCCGGCCAACGTTCTCATGAACATGCGCGGCGAGGTGAAACTCGCCGATTTCGGAACGGCGCGCATCGTCGGAGGCGATACCAGCCTGACGCAGACGGGACAGGTGATCGGCACTCCGGATTATATGTCTCCCGAGCAGATTCGCGGTGAAGCTCTCGATAGCGCGTGCGACATCTACTCGCTAGGTATCATGTCCTTTGAGCTCGCGACGCGGCGCCGACCTTTTGTCGCCGATGCCCCGGTCGCCGTGGCGTTTAAGCATCTTTCCGAGCCGCTGCCAGATTTTGCTACTCCTGATGGGTCGATCCCGAAGTGGTTCGAAGCATTGGTGAAGAGCTGCGCGGCGAAGCTCAAGACCGAGCGCCCAAGGTCGGCGATCGAGTTTCTGAAGATTGTCTCCGAAAACGCACCGCATCTTGGACTGGGCGGGGTCATCGCTTCCGCGGAACGGACAGCGACGTTTCGCTCCGCGCCCAAAGAGGCGCTTGCGACTCAGATTGTCCCGACGCCGGAGCCTATCAAGACTATTTCGCCGGTGGACACAGTTTCGAATCTTGTGGGCCAGCAGAACACTGGGTTCGTCGCCGGAGAGATGAATCGGCGCGACGCGGTGGAGTGGCGATTCGATGCGGACGAGCTCCGGCGGACCGGCGGAGGCACTCCGCCACCGCCGCTTGCGCAGTTTTCGAAGCGGAAGTTGCCGCTTCCCGTGATAGCGCTGTCCGCGTTGCTCCTTGCCGCCGGGGGGGGAGCGTATGCCTTTCGAACCACATTGTTTCCAGATCCTGCGCTCCCGCGCTCCGATCGGAGTACTCCTTCTTCTACTCGAGAGGTCGACACTCGGGAGAAGCGAGCACTTGAAGACGAGCTTCTCGCATCGCTCGGGAGCAGCGGAGGAGAACTCAGCACAGAGAAAGCGGCGGCATTAGTCAACCGTGTCGAGAATACCGTCGACCGTTCACCTCCGCCTACTTCGGTGACGGCGGCAGTCGAGGTGGCGAGCACTCCGAGCATAACGCCAAATCCGACGGTTACCCCGACTCTCTCACCAACCGCGGCGCCGACATTTGCACCAACGCCTCAGCCGGTCACGCCTCCTGTGAGCGCTGTGGAACCCGTGAGGGGGAAGTTGATCATTCGGCGTTCGAGCGAAACGAATCTGGCAAAAAGTCTCAACGTTGATGAGATCGATCGAAGTGTTTGGACCGCTCGAGTGAGCGGTATCTCTTCGATGCCGGTTTCTTCCATCAGCGAACAGTTCAGCGTCTCCGCGATCTTCTCGCGAAACGGCGAGCGGGTGACGAGAACGATCGAGATCGACGACGTTCGTGCAGAGGGTGGTCGGGAGAAAATGGTTCGGCTCCATGGTCCGCTCGCTGGACTTGCGCCTGTCGACCCCGGAACGTTGCGGCTCCGTCTGATGCAAGGCTCGGAGCAGGTGGCCGTGCAGGAGATGAAGATCGAGGGGCGCGAGGTCGCGCCGCAGATTGATCCCGCGACCGGCATGCCTTCAGCGCGGGGTGGATCGGTTTCGCGAGTCTCCCCCGGCGCCGTCGCGCCGAGCTCGAATGGATTGCCCGCTGCTTCCGGAGGCGGGTCGTTGCCTGTCACTGAGGCGACGTCTGCGCCCATCGCAACGAACGAGCGCTATTCCGGGTTCGTCACGCTTCCCGACGAGACCGGGTCCCGAGGTGCACTGACGCTCGATCTGCAATTCGAGGGACATGTTATCCGCGGAACGGGTTCAATCGCAGGGCAGGGGGACTATAAGATCGAAGGCGAAGTGTTGCCGCGCGGTTATAATTTCTATTTGAAGAACCCAACCACATCGCTCCGTTTCACGAGCGGCCGTTCGGATCGGCAACTTCGCGGGACCTACGCGGTGCCGGGTGACCCGCGCCGACTGAATTGGGAAGCTGCTCGATCGCGTTGATCTGGGTTGCCACGGTTCGCCTGCATTTTCCTTTTTTCGATCGCTCGCCGGATTAGGAAAAATTCTCAGCACACAGTTCCTCATAGGGAAAATCCTGACCTCTGTTCGCGGGATGCGATTTTACATGACTGCGAATCCGCACCTGGATCTGCCAACATTCAATCGGAACGATTGCGCAGTTCGATGTTGGCGGAAGGAAAGAGAGCGCGCAGTGCGGCGTGCGCGCTGATCATCACATGGATTGGTGGTGAGGCGAGATGGGGCGGCGTGGAGAGAACATTCAAAAACTGAAGTGAAAAAGTGACGGAGTGGGGCGTCATTGTGCGACAAGTACCGCGGTGCGGAAGCGGGGGCTTGACGCTCCACCGTTTCCGCACCATCGAGAACGCAAGTGGCAGAGAAGTTGTGGTGGCGAAGTTGTGGTGGCGAAGTTCAGGCGGCGTCGACCTGTGTGTCGTCGCCGGTCGAGCTGATCGCCTTTCGAACAGCCTCCGCGATTGTCTCAGTGGCTCTCACGCCGGTGTAGCGCACCGTTTCGGCCCTCGAGACAGGACCGAAGATGGAGATCCGCGGCGTTCCGTCCACGAAGATCCACACCTGCACTTCGCGATCGCCGGCAGGGATGTTGGCGACTGTGTTCGTGACTCCAAGAGCGCCGAGCGCGATGTTGACGGCACGTTCCACATCGTTCGCGAACTGTGCCGCCGGCTTGTTGATGGTGTCGGTGTCGTCGAACGGACCATACAGATCGACGTTGCCAAAATCGAGAGAGAGGACGACCGTGAGAGCTCGCGCTTGCCTTTCAACCGTTACCGTCATGACACACCCTCCTTGGGTAGAACCGAATCCACGCCGCCGCATCGCGAACCCAGAGGGACGCGAAGCGGCGAAGTGCAATGAACTCAGATGGAGAGTGTAGAAAAGAGCGAGTCTGGAACGGCTATCGCCACTCGATGAGTCCCGTTCCAGACCAGTGTCCGAACGAGGTCACATCGAGTTTCGGCCGCGAGATGTCGCGCCAGATGCGAAGCATGTTCCAGAGCCGAATGTCGTCCAGGACGACAATCGGTGGCGTATGGAACGTGATGGTTGAGAGATGCTCGAGAATCCGCGTCTCCGACACCCCGTCCTTCGCCGCGTCGACGAAGATTAGCTCTGCCGTTCTCAAGAGGTCAAGGTGAAGCGGAAAAACAAGCGGATTCGACAGGTCGTCGGTGAGCTGAAAGAGCCGTTCGTCTGCAAAATCCTCTTCTCGCAGTACCGTGTTCGAGTCTGTCGTCCAGTGTTTGAGATCGAAGCTGACAATCCGCCCATCGTTCCGAAGGAACTTCTTCGCACAGAGCGCAGAAAGTCCACT
>JADYYL010000407.1 GCA_020853655.1 Deltaproteobacteria bacterium | reverse complement strand
GGAACGCTGCACGCACATGCGTGGGACCGTTCGATTGAGCTGACATTCAAGACTCTCGTTGACGCGACGGGCGAAGCGAGTGCCTGTCGCGCCGCGGGACTCCCATTGCGAGAGGAAGACGCTCGTCAGGCGGGAGCATTTGTTTTCTCAATGGCCGGCCTTCCAGATGTGGACGAAACACTCTTGCAAAGAATGATTCAGCGCGAGGTCGCAGAAGGCATTCATGCCGGTCGCGTTCCGCAGAGCTTATCGCGAGTGTCGCTCGTTCCCGGGAGCTCCCGGAGAGGCGGCGCAGAACTGAAACTCGGATTGGACCCGAGTCCAGACGATTCACCGCTCCAACGAAGCGAAGAAGAGTCGACGGCACGGCGCCTCACGCATACGTTGATAGAGTATCTCCGGAGTCGTGCGGATTTCGCGACGATCATGCTTCGTGGCACTGCGTCACTCGTCGGAGTCCGGACCGGTCACTCACCTATCGGAGACTACACGCTCACCGAGGATGATATTCTCGATGCTCGGCCCCACGCCGACGGGGTTGGCATGGGCTCCTGGTCGATCGAATTCTGGAGCGAACGACGCCAACCACTCTTGCGCCACATACCACTCGATAGTCACTACGAAATCCCGGCACGAGCGTTGTTCAACTCGACGTATCCAAACACGTTTTTCGCAGGACGGAATATCTCGGCGACGAGCTGGGCACTGGCATCGAGCCGAGTCATCGGAACATGCCTCGAAACAGGTTTCGCCGCTGGCGCGCTTGCCGCTGGTGTGGCCGCGGGTCGTTCCGTCGAGACCATTGTTTCCGGCCTTCGCGCGGATCGAAGTGATGAGACGAGACCGCGGGATTCGAAGCGAGTCGGAGGCCTCGATGGCTGAAAACGTTTTTCGATTTCTCGAGGAGACTGGCACTCGACACGCGAATATGGCGGCTGTCATCGACCGGGATCACAGGGTTACCTTCGGTGCACTGCTCAATGCGAGTCTTACGCTCCGTCGAGCACTGGCCCGTCACCTTGGAACCGAGCGCTCGATCGTCGGTTTTATGTGTAGCAACGGACCCGATTTCATTTCAGGACTGTTCGCGCTGATCGGGGAGGGGAAAGTCGCGGCTCCACTAGCGCCGCAACCTCGATGGGAGGAAAGCAGCGATGCGGCGAACGGTCTCCACATGACTCATATCGTCGCCCACCGAGATTTTTGCGAGCACCTTCCCCCCACCTGGACCGCAGCCCTGTTAGAGGGCTCCCCATTTGTCTTAATCACCCGCTCTGCCCGGGACAGCGGAGAGGCCTCGGCGGCAAGCGTCGATCACGTTCCAAATGCTGCCGTCATTCGTCCGACTTCGGGAACGACTGGTCGCTCGAAAGGCGTGATCCTCTCCCACGAAACCATCGCGGAGAGAACGGCAGCAGGACTTGCAGCGCTCCGACTCGAACCCGGCGAGCGCGTCTGCTGGGTACTGCCCATGGCGTATCACTTCGTTGTCTCTGTGATCTTATATGTTCGCTACGCGATTCCCATCGCACTGGTTCGGGATCAGCTCGGAGAATCGATCCTCCAGACGCTTCGAGACGCAGAATGTTCTATGCTCTATGGGACTCCCCTCCACTATTCCCTCCTGGCACAGACACCTTCGAGTCAACGCTTCCCAGCACTTCGGCTACCAATATCGACGACATCCCCTCTTTCCCCTGCTATCGCGGACCGCTTCGCGGATCGGTTTCATCTACCGGTGAGCCAAGTGTACGGAATCATCGAGCTCGGGCTCCCGCTCGGGAACATCGGTGGGGCAGGTTTCACATCGCACTCGGTCGGCACTCCCTCCCCCGGATTTGAAGCGAAGATCATCCACGACACCCAGCCCATCACACGCTCTGGAGAAAGTGGAGACCTTCTCTTGCGAGGTCCCGGGATGTTTGATGGCTATCTTGAGCCTCGCGCACGACGAAGCGACATGACGAGTGACGGCTGGTTTGCGACCGGCGATATCGCCTACTACGGAACCAGCGGTGAGATCTTTATCGCCGGGCGGAAGAAGTCCGTGATTATCACGGCGGGCAACAAAGTCTTTCCGGAGGAGGTCGAAGGGGTCCTTGATACCTACCCCGGGGTTCGTCGCTGCCGCGTCTTCGGCAAGTCGCACGACCTCCTTGGCGAAATCGTGACTGCGGAGGTCGAACTTGACCAACCAGAAACTTTCAATCGTGAAGAGATCATCCGATTCTGCAAACGCCGAATGACAAACTTCAAAGTTCCGCAGGAACTCCATCTCTCGCGAGCGATTCGCACCACTCCGACAGGAAAGGTCGCGCGGTCTTCGTAGCAAGGCTTATCAAAACCCTGTTCGTGCAGCGACAATTGTGTGGCGCGGCGGTGTTTTCGTCCTCTTTCTCGACATGCTACCGTATCGAACCTGACCATACATGAACGGTCGCTGAGGATTGCATTGCAACACTACCTGAAAGACATTGAGCGCGCGGTGATCGTCGGTGCTGGTCCAGGCGGCGCTGCACTCGCGACTCTTCT
>JADYYL010000406.1 GCA_020853655.1 Deltaproteobacteria bacterium | reverse complement strand
GTTTTGCGATTCCCTTCGTATCCGTCATTTCTTCGACTGCGATCGCATAATGTTCGGATAGTTCGCTCTTTTCCATCTCTCAATCGGTAGATGATTTTTCCTCGTCTGTGCGGCGAAGTTTCGCTTTGCCCGGCACGACGAGAGAGCAATTTGGTTTTGATATCGCCCCCCTTCCTTGCCCCAATTCGCGCATCCACGCACCCATCTCTGGCGCGTCTTTCAGTCCTCTACGGAGCGCTGAACGACGCGTCAGTTCGGGGAACGGATGTTGGCGACGAGGTCGCATCCGGGAAAATTCCCGTCCGAGGCGCGCAATGGAGAGAGAAGATGTCGAACGAGATCTCAACTGAGGACATGCGTTTTGTGGAAGTTCCGTATTTACAACCGGAGGAGTGCGTCCTTTTGCCCTTCCCGGGAGAGGTCGGGCGTTTGCAGTTCCCAAGCCGAACCGTGAAAGATCGCTACACCCGGGCGGAGTGCTGCACTCGTCAGGGTTACGCGTTCGTTCAAGCGGAGAGCGGAGTGTGCGTCGTTCGCTACCGCTTCGACCTGCAGCGGCCAACGTGCTCTCGGTACTGGTTCGTCGATCAGAGGCATGTGTCGAGCACTCCCTCAGGACGATACCCTCTGCTCGGGTTCCATGAGGATCGACCACGCCGGTCCGATCTACCGTGGGACGGGTCGTTCTATGTCACGATCGATGGACTCGACGAACAGGGAATGCGAAGCATCGCTTACGTGCTACGGGGTTCGTGCAGCGACGCGCTCTTGGAGTGCGCGGCGAAGAACTGGGAGATGCTGTGCCTCGCTGCCCAGAAGGAGACCACTCTGGTCTGCCCTTCGCTTGAAGGGTGGTGGGCTCTTCGCTCGATCTACGACGCGCGAGCAATTCTCATCCGCGCCGCGTTCTTCTTCGATGAAGAAGGGAACGGCAAGCTCCGAAGCCCGATCGGGCCTCTTGACTGGAACGTGATCGGGGCCGACGAGCCGATCCGCTTGATGCTCGAGGAGTTCGCCGATGCCCGGAAGCCGATGTGGGAGCGACGATTCGATCGAGCCGTTCTCGTGCATCGCGGCCGCGACACTGGAATCGTCGTTCCGATGCACCGGCGGTGCAGGATGGTGAACGGCCTCCCCGAATGGGGCAAGAAGTTCTCCATCGCGCGGGGAAGCGACGACGGCGTCGAGTAGTTCCAACCGCTCCTCGACATCGGTAGCCACCGGCCGCGGCAACCCTCACACGGTTCCGCGGCCGGTTCGGCCCTCGATTACATGTTTTACAAAAGGACGCTCTCTCGTCAGCCTTACCTCTCTGCGACTCTTCCCGGACTGCGAACTTTTTCTTGGTCCCGGCGCCGAGAACTGGCACTCTCGTCAGATGTGCCCAAACAATCTCAGAAACTCCATACTCGTTGCGCTGCTCTGTTCATTGAACGGGTGCGCCGCCATTGTCCCTTACGTCACTCCCGATGCGCAGGGGCGCGGCCAGGCGCCCGTCGACCGTCCCGTCCGGGCGATGAGTTCCGGGGTCGTGGAAACCGCCGTCATCGCCGTTCCAAAGAAAAAAGATAAGGTGACGCGACGTTTGGAGAAACTTACGAAGAATCTCGACTACAAGGACCCTGTCGTTCGGACCCACGCGGCGTTTTGGCTCGGCGAAATGCGGGAAGCCGCTCGCCCAGCAATTCCGGCGTTGACGTCGACGTTGCTCAAAGACGATAGCCGATGGGTGCGGCGCGCTAGCGCGAAGGCACTCGGTAAGATTGGGACATCGGATGCCGTTCGCCCGCTGACGCTTGCGCTGAAAGATCGCGACAAGTGGGTCGCGCATTCCGCGGCAAACGCGTTGAAGACGTTCAAATCGCGAGAGGCGCGCGTAGCGCTCGCGAATTACAAAGGTATCTAACGCCAGACATAAAAAAACCCGCGGATGAAGCGTGTGCCTTCGGATCCGCAGGTTCGATGAGAGAAATGTAACAGGTGAATCCTAAGCGGAATCGCCTGACACATCAACACTCTTTCGAGATGCACCCTGCAGACCTGGCAGGGAATATTGCCGAAATCGCCCCGGACCCCCCAGAAACCTATAAAGGTCCCCTTCCTTTCTGCCGTCTCTACGAGCAAGGAGTCAGCTCCTCTCCTCTCTTTAGAGCGTGAAGTTCATGGCGAAGCCGAAAACAGCGAGTTTTTCCGAGACGTTATTGTATGTCGTCTCGGTCGTTACCATGCTGATCGCCGTGATGTTCCATGGTCGGAGCGAGCGTCTCGCCCTGATCGCCACCGCATCGTTCTTCATGGCGACCATGCTCAACTCTCTCCGGATCAACGGCTTACCTCGAAAGGCGCGGGTGTTTCGTCGAGTTCGATCGCGCCGTTCGAAGTAGCTTCGAACCTCCCCTACTGTTCTTCCCGTTCCGCTCCAAAAGCCGTGATGCTGCACATGTCATGCGTCGATGACGATGTCATTTCGACACCAGACACTTTCCATTCCCAGCAGAAACGGTGATCATCTCTCCACTCGCCAGGGCATGCGGCGAATGGGAGACGAACCATGGACATCAAGACTTGTGTGAACACGCTCCGGTCCCTCGCTGAGGGACTCGATCCCCTCACCGGCAGGCCACTGACGGCCGCGTCAATCACGGAACAGGATTCCGTGCGAGACTCGCTCCTTCAGGCGGCGGACTTTATGACTCGCTTTGGTGCACAGCAGAGTTCGCCGAAGACGAGTCGTGGGCGAGCTTGGACGTCAGATGAGGAGTCGCGCCTCGTGCGAGAGTTTGAATCTGGACGCTCCATCGAGGCGATATCGACGGACCTCCATCGGAGCTCTTCCGCAATTCAGGCTCGACTCTTTCGCTTGGGGAAGCTCG
>JADYYL010000405.1 GCA_020853655.1 Deltaproteobacteria bacterium | reverse complement strand
CGTGACACCAGCGCTTCTGCGCAAAGGGAAGATCTCTGCTCACCGCGAGAACAACCGTTTCGCCTAAACTTGCGGCATCGGTGTTGAAGCGCTTCAGCTCAACCGAGCACACCGGAGTGTCGACGCTCGGAACGACGCAGACGATCAATGTCTTTCCCGCGTAGGTCTGATCAGTGATCTCTTTCATCTCAGTGTTGATCAGCTGAAAGGCTGGAAGCTTTGATCCTTCCTTCACCGCGGCCCCTGCGATAGCGAGCTTCTCACCACGAAATGTAATTGCGTCGTTATTTTTCACGCGGACCGTCCTCGGAAAATTGCAGTAGATAGAGTTATCCGACCAACCACGAATGGAAGGGTGCTTCTGCACCTATCAGATTTCTTGGTCGGACTGTTCGGGTATACCGCGATGCAAGCTGTGAGTCAGCAGTACTCGAACGGAAGATTGGAGTAAGGATGAGAAGTATGACCTCGCTCACTACTTCGCGACGTCGTCATCCTCGCTGAACTCAGGCGCGCCGTCTCGGCCTGGTGGCTTCGCGAATCGGCGGATGATCCGGCCTCTGGTCAGGTCATACGGAGAGATCTGGACTCGGACGAAGTCCCCCGGAAGCACGCGGATATAAAACTTCCTCATCTTTCCAGCGAGGTAAGCAAGAAGCTCGTGCCCGTTCTCACACTCAACCCGAAACGTCGTATTCGGAAAACATTCCTTCACGACGCCGTTCAGCTCGAGGTAATCCTCCTTCGTCATCCGTCATCCTTCGTAATAGCCGGGCGAATCTCACCCTGTCATTCAAGCGGAAAAGCCATCCCCTCACCCAGGCTGGGTGCAGCGGGGTTCCCTCACCACGGTGTCGTAGCGTGAGAAGCTGTAGCTCCTCAGTATCCTACTGTCAATTAGACCGGGCCTCTCAGTTCATGGAGCTTAAATTAAGTATTTATATTGTACGGATTAGATCTCGATGTTATCTGTCCGAAAATGCTCCCCTAAATCTCGAGATATCCGATGAGATCTACTATCCGCGCTCAAACACCACTTCACCTCCTCAGCCGCGTCGTCACCCTCGTTACCCTCGCCGTCGCAAGCGTTGCCTCCCTTGCCCAAGTTGCAGAAGCGCAGATCTTTGATCAGTCGTACCGCCGCGAACAGGGCGTCGCGGTCTCCGCCTCGGGCGGCCTCTTCTCAGACCGGGTGTTTCGCGGACAAAATCTCTATAACGGAAGCTCCCTCCAGCTCGACGCAAAGCCGGAACTCCGCACGGACTGGGGTAGCATCTATGGCGGATTCTTCACGCATGTCGGACTCGATCAGAACGATCCCCGCCTCTCAAGTAGCGCGTCGTTCGACACGACCGACTCGAACGGAAATGACGCCGAAGTCGCGTATGTGACACCAGGCTTCAATGAATTCGATTTCGATCTCGGAACGGAGTTTGAACTCGAAGTGGGAAGTCTCTCGGTGGGACATAAGTGGTACAACTACGACGCCTCTTCGCCAAGACTCGTGGATACCGCAGAACTCTACACCGGCCTGAAGCTCGATGTGTTTCTTAATCCAGAGTTTCTCCTCGCCTACGACTGGGATCAGCATGAAGGGGCATACTTCCAAGGCTCAATCGACCACCCGATCCCATTGACTGGATTGAATGGATCCGCAGCGATCATTCCCGAGCTGACGATCGGGTTCAGCAGCGGTCTCGACAATGGCGAGAACCCAATTTACGAAAGCTCAGGGACCGCATTCCTCGATCTTGCCCTGCGCGGAGAATTTCCGATCGCAGAAGGATTCTCCGTTGAGCCGGAGCTGCACTACAACGAAGGCATTGATGACGCCTCAACCTCGGATTTCTGGTTCGGAGTAAAAATTGCGGGCCAGTTTGCGTCGCCGATGTAATGCCCGAAATGAAAAAGGCCCGCATGAGCGGGCCTTCTGAGAGATCGCGAAGAGGGAGAACTCTCCTCTTCGGCACTATCAATCTATTCGATCTCCTCATCGTCAAACGGGTCGACCGGCGCATTCGCCAGATCATCGGCCGGAGCTGACCCCTCGCCTCGACGACTCGGCTCACGCCGCGGTCCGCCGCGTGGACGATCTCCGCCGCGGAAGTTCCGCTCATTGCCGCCTCGATCCTGACGTTCCCCGCGATTGCCTCGATCCTCACGCTCACCGCGATTACCATCGCGATCGCCACGGTTGCCGCGGTCTTCGCGGTCGCCTCGGTTGCCCCGATCCTCACTGCGATCACCCCGGTTCCCTCGGTCTTCGCCGCGATCTCCTCGCGGACCGTTCCCCTCGGGCCGACCGCCGCGAGTTCGTCGCATTCCACCGCCCTTCCCGCCCTGACCACCACGGCCACCGTCACCTCCGCGGTAGTGCTCGACGTTGCCATCCGCAAAACCGCCCGAGCGATCCTGGCGAGAACGCGATTGGCCGCCCTTCGACTGGGACCCGCCCAATTCGTGAATGGTGAGTGGAATGTATCCCGGGGGATAGCGATGATCTGACATGCAGTTACCTCTCGTTGATCCTTCTTGTAAGCGGGTGTCTCAATGCCGCTCTCGATTTCTGGTCGGGCGTAGAGCCCATTCGGCTCTGTGCTCGACGACTGAGGCTCACACTTGTGAGCACTCCCCTTCGAACGATTTTTCTTCGAAGAGTTCTGCGCTTCGCTCGACGGCTCAGCGGATCAGGGCCGCGAGGTCGACAATCTCGGACTCAGCCTACGACGCTATCTGCCCGATGGCGCGGAATTTTTTATAACGCAATTCAATCAGCTCGTCGACATTCAGGGCGCGTAGGGTCGCGAGCTGCTTAACGATAGCGCGGCCCACGAGTTCGGCAGCTTGTTCGGGGTCTCGATGCGCCCCCCCTTGGGGCTCCTTAATAATCTCGTCGCACACTCCCAGCTCTTTGAGGGATCGAGCCGTGAGCTGCAAGGACTCTGCCGCCGTCTTGGCATGCTCGGCGACATTATCTGCGTCGCTCTTGCCCCAGAGAATGGATGCGCAACCTTCCGGGGTAATCACTGAATACGTGGAATTCTCGAGCATCATAAGCCGGTCGCAAACGCCCAACGCGAGCGCGCCTCCGCTTCCGCCCTCCCCGATGACGATCGAGATGACCGGGGTTCTGAGAGCCGCGAGTTCGTAGAGATTCCGGGCTATCGCCTCTGCTTGGCCGCGCTCTTCCGCTTCGAGTCCTGGAAAGGCACCCTGCGTATCGATAAAGAGGAGGAGAGGAAGACCGAACCGTTCGGCGAGATGAAATATTCGGAGTGCTTTGCGATACCCTTCCGGGTTTGGCATTCCGAAGTTGCGACGAATTCTTTCTTGAGTCGTGCGGCCTCTCTGCTGGCCAACGATCGCGACAGGTTCGCTGTTCAACTTTCCAATGCCTGCAACGATGGCAGGGTCATCACGGAAGAGTCGATCCCCATGGAGCTCGACAAATCCAGTGATCAGGCGATCGACGTAATCAAGTGTAAATGGACGGTCGAAGTGACGCGAGAGTCGAACGCGCTGATACGCCGTCAACCCACCGTAAACGTCTGTGCGACTTTTCTCGAGCTTGCGCTCGACGCGCTCAACCTCGTCGACCTGGGTGAGGTCCCCAGCTTCGACTAAGCTCTTGAGTCGCATCAGTTCCGTTTCCAGTTCCACGACTGGACGCTCGAAATCCAAATAGTTGCTGAAATCAGCCATAGTCTCTCACACGAAAGCGAATCTCAAAGGCCGACGGCAGTCTACGCAGAAAGCGGGAGAAAGAAAACTTTCTCATCCGCGAAGGCCCCGCTGCGAGAAAGAAAGGACCTGGTGACCTCGTGGAGGGAGCAGGCAATCTCGGGGGGCGCCCCTGACGCGTGCATTTCCGGAAGGATCTCCCATCCAAGCTTACGAGGTTGATTCCGCCACCAAGTAAGCTGGCGCTTCGCGAAACGCCTAGTATCGCGCTGGATCTCCGTGATGCATTCCGGGAGATCCAGCTCGCCCCGAAGATGCCGCGCGACGTGGCGATATCCAAGAGAGCCCAACGCAGGCGACATGTCACCAAACTGTTCAAGGAGCGAACAGACTTCGGGCACGAATCCATCAGCCATCATTCGATCCGTTCGCTCGTCGATTCGACGATAGAGTTCCACGCGGTCGCGAAACATTCCAACGACGAGTGCAGAGAATTGAACATCCTTGTACTGATGACTCGCCTGTAAAGCGCTGAGCGGAATTTTGCCGGAATACTGCACGAGGAGCGCTCGGCGAGTTCGTTGGAGATCCCCCGGCTCAATCCGCTGCCCAGCCTCAGGATCCGCTTCAACTAACAAGCGATGGAGCGCGACACGAAACTGAGCTTCATCGTTTCCTGACTCGATGCGAATCTGGTCCTCGAGAGCTTGAAGTTGTGACTTCGCGGCGTCATCGATGGTCGGAGTCGGAACGATTCCAGCAAGCAACGCCTGAATATAGAGTCCTGGTCCTCCGAGAATGAGCGGAACCTTTCCGCGCGCGAGAATCTCATCGATGCACGTTATGGCCTGTGTGCGGAACGCTCCGGCCGAAAATGATTCGCTTGGTTCAAGGACCGAGATCAGATGATGGGGCACGCGCGCGAGCTCGGAAGGACGCGGCTTTGCCGAGCCGATGTCGAAGTGACGATAGACCTGAACAGAGTCCGCCGAGACGATCTCCGCTCCGAGCGCTTCAGCGAGCTCAAGGCCGACATCGGACTTCCCGCTTCCCGTCGGCCCCGTGAAAACGAGGACTCTGCGTGGAGGGTTACTCACTTCGCCCGAACATCGACTCGAACTCCTGCTCACTCACCGAGCACATTACCGGGCGGCCATGCGGGCAAAAGCCGCCGCACTCCGCCTCGGCGAGAGCATCCATCAATGCACCTACTTCTTCACGATTCATCGACTTCCCGCTTCGGACAGACGCGTGACACGCAAGGCGTGCGATTGCGTAGTCGATCCGCTTCTCAATCTCAACAACTGGATCGCCTTCGAATCCAACAAGCAGGTCGGTCAACATCTTCACCGGCGAGGAGTGAGCGAGGAGCGCAGGAACTGCCCGAACAACGATCTCCCCCGGGGCGAGCTCCTCCACGTCAAAGCCGAGTTGCGAAATGAGATCCGCGTTCCCTCGATAAAGCTCGGCCTCCGACGGATCGAGGCGAAGGATCTCCGGCAGCAGCAGCATCTGGCGTGAGATGCCCGCAGTGGCACTTTGTTGGCGCAGTCGCGCATGTGTCACGCGTTCGTGAGCGGCATGCATGTCGACGAGGAACAATGTGTCGGAGCCTTCCAGGAGCAAGTAGCATTGAAAGACCTGGCCGACGTAGCGCAGATTGGAATAATTCGGCGCTTGTCGCGGGGCGTCGGTCGGAGTCTGCGGCGCCGAGCGGGTGACATTCGAAACCAGCGAATCCGGCGCCTTCGAACGAAAGTCTGGGATATCGTCTGATTCAGTAGGCCGCGTGGCGGCCGATGCAGGTGGGAACCACGCGATCTCAGCTTGCGTTGCATCCCGGCGTGGCGACTGCAACGGCGCCATCGGAGACAATGCAGGCGAAACCAGGCCCGCACCATCAAACGCCGTCCGCAAGGCGCGGTGAACGACTCGAAAGATATATTCGGGAGAGCGGAATCGAACCTCGGTCTTCTGCGGATGCACATTGACGTCGAGATCTTCCGGCGGAAGTGAGAGCCGGAGAATACCGACCGGATAACGATCGCCACGCAGGAAGTTACCAAACGCGTCGCGCACT
>JADYYL010000404.1 GCA_020853655.1 Deltaproteobacteria bacterium | reverse complement strand
TGCTCAGGTCCAAGAAATCCGCGACCGCGTGACGTTCTACGCGAGCGTCGCCGCGGATCATCGCTTCGCGCAGATAGCCGAGGACGGTGAGGATACTTTGCTGAAATTGCGCCGGAGACTGACCCGGCGGACGGAGGTAATGGGATATGTCGGGGCACGGACGTCCGCCGCAGAGAGAGTGAGCGGAACGCCTCGACGCGTTCTGGAGGATCTCGCGAGTTCGCGGAGAGAGCTGCTGCAGGAGCGCATCACTGCGGGTTGCAAACGCCCACGTCACCGCAAACGCTTCGCCCGCGGCTTCTGCAAGCTCATCGGAGCGCTCGAGGAGCTGCGGAAGCTGGCGGAGGATCGGAAGTACCGCTGACTTCCTCTGCGGGTCATTGCCACGAAGGAGCTCGAGGAGCTTCTCGGGAAGCTTCGGATCGGATCCGTCGAGGTGCCCCATGCACTCGGTCGGCAGTTCCGTCATCGGCATCGTCTGGACCGCTGAGTCTGTCGCCGCACGAGCCTCAGATGGAAGGAGGTCGCGCAGTACGCACTGCGCGCGCAACCGGGAAACCTCGTCCGGCTCACGGAATACGACTGCCGCGCATGCCTCCGGATTTTTACACTGCCAACGGAGGAAGGCTGGCCGGAGAAAGGGTGCGTTTGGACCTCCGACGCGCAAACTGGAGATGTGTCCCAGGAGATTCGCCGCGGGGCTTGCGATGTAGCCATCGAGCACTTCCGTATCGGCATTGCGCCCGAAATACTCTTTGAATGTCTCTCGGCAAGAGATCGAGGTCATGAGATCGGCGCGGGCGCTTTGAATGAAACGCGAGTTCCCCGGGCGGCTCGCCAGACCCTCGAGCTCCTGACACGGCACCGCCCGGCCATTCTCGGCCATCACGGCGCGCACGAGGGCAAGCCTCACTTCGATCGTCTCCCGATTCATGAGGTCGAGCACTTCGCTGTCCTTCAGCGGAAGCGGGAGTGTGTTGTCGGCGAGGAAAGAGAGACAGGACTCCCGAGCGCCCCGCTCCCGGCTCAAATAGCGGAAGCTATCGAGCGTAAAAATGAAGCGGCTCTCAGACAGTCGACGCGGCTCACGCAGGAGAGTTGCGCATGATTGCGCGAGCTTCGCCTCTTCATCGTCAGTGAACTCGAATTGGTGACGGTCGATATACGCCCATGCGCGGCTCCGCGCGGCGTCGCTCGGCGATTCTATGTCACGAAGGAGATCCTCGACTTCGGGGTTCGGTGTTGTGGTGGCATACAATTCGTACGGCTGACTATTCGCGCGCGCCGGAAGCCAGTCTTTGATCGCGGACCGGACAGAGTACCAGAAGTATGAGGTCGCTGGGACCGCGAGCGCGAGAATCGAGGCGGAGACGAGCGTTTGGAACGTTCTCATTCGTCACCGTCCAATTCGCGTCGCTTTTCCTCGAGCGCGATCTGTTCGTCCAGGTTCCCTGTTGCTTCCGCGATGGCGATCTGGAGGTTGATGGCGGTGAGTGAAAGCGTTGCGGGATCATCGTCATCAGAATTCTCCGCCGCGCGCTTTGCGCAAAGTGCGGCTCGTTCGAGATCCGCTAACGAATTGCGATCGATGGCGATCAGCCCCGCAGCGATGCACGAAGAGAACGTATCGACCCCTCCCGAAGCGATCTCGCGATGCGCGGCCTCCATCTCTCCGAGCTGCCCTGCCCCATAGGCGTCGATGAACGATCGCGTGGCCGATGTCGTGAGAAGCGGCCGTATGACGATCGACGCCAGCGGCACGAGCAGTCCGATCACCAGCACGACGCACATCGCAATCTGCGTTCTCCAGCGCAGGCCCACCGACTTCCGCATCTCGATCAGATACTGCGCGATATGCTGCTGTCGGACCGTGGTGACGCCGGCGAGAGGAACGTTCTCCGTTAGGAACTCCATCACATCGGCAAACGGTGGATCGTCGTCGCGCCAGAGGTCATCGCGGCGGAACTTCTTCAGGGCGAGTCGCTTCGCGGCGACGAGACGAGCTTCCGCGGCGAATTGCGCGATGAGCACGAGCACGATGACCCAGAAGAATGGAATATCGAGCGCGAGATAGATGAAGGCTGCCACCGACATTCCGAGAAGTGTCAGTGATACGAGGGGACGCTTCGCGACACCGACCTGGCGAAGCATCGTCGACCCGTCGAGGGGAGAGATGGGGATGAGATTAAACCAGTTCAACGCAAGAAGCAGGTAAGCAGTGTTCGTGACGGTTGCAGTGCGGAACTGCGTGGGAAGCCCCCAGTCGAGCAACAAGCCGAGGGCAATCCCGGGGAAGGGACCTGCGGCTGCAACGACGAAGGATTCGACGGGGGTGAGGGGCCTCGAAGGGAGTCCCCGTGCGAGTGCGCCGAGGAACGGAACAAAGAGGATGCTCGTGTTCTTGCAGCCGTAGTAGCGCATCGCCGCGACATGGCCGAGCTCGTGCAGGAGCACGACTGCGAAGAAGATCAGCGCCTGTTGCCAGCGATTGAGCCCGAAAGATAAGAGGAAGAGGACAGCGGTCAGAACGAACAATCCTTGAGTGGACAAAAGCCGTTTGCCGACCTTCGTCCGGGCGAACTTGGTTTTCCAGCGCCGCCAACGGCCCTGCGGTATGAAACCCTCCCGCGCAGCGGCGCGCAGACGGTTCAAGTCAGGCACGATCTGTGACCGGGCGCCGGCAGGACTCGTCTTCTGCATCTTCTCAGCGAATTCAATGAACTCGGAAAGCGGATCGGCTGCTTCTCCCCCGGACTCGGACGCGATGTCACGCGCGTCCTCGAACCGCCGCTCTGCGAGCATGATCTGAGTAAGCGTAAAAACGGCTTCGGAGCGGATGTTCTTCACGCTCTCGTTCTTGTCTGCCCGTCGGACGAACCCTACGAGCGCGCGCTCGGCGTCTTCGAACTTTTCGAGAGCCATTGCGATCTTTGCGAAGTGAATGGCTGTCTCGCCATGAACGCCGAGAGCATCGGATTCAGCACGCTTCAGTTCGTCGGCGCTTCGTGCAAACTCCGCGGTGAGCTCGGCATCTGTCGCGAGACGCGTCGACTGCACGTGGTCGAGCACGAGGATGACGGACCGCGTTGGGAGATTCGAGGCGAGCCGGCGGAGCTCTGCGAACTCTTCATCAGAGTGGCCCCGCAGCTGCCAGATAGCCTTTGTCGCAAGGTGTTCGCAGAGTTGCTCGAGTTCGACGCGACGCTCTTTGCTGTCGCGATCGCTCCTCTGAAGATCGATCAAGATTTCGATCAGCTGCTTTGCGCACTCGAAGTTGCTTCCTGATACGCGGAGAGTCATCGCAGCAGCGATGGCTCGTTGAACGCGCGGAAGTTTCAGTCCCTCGGCGAAATGTTCGATGTACGAATGTACCTTCTCGAGTCGGGCGCTTGCGTAGTGTGCGTTCCCCTGGTCGAGCGTGATCTCGACGCAGTAGAGCGCCTGACGCGGCAGATCGATCCAATAGTTTCCGATCGACAGCATGAGATCGATGATCGGCGGACTGATCACTGCGGCTCGCTCGTTCTCCGTCTCCGCGAGCTTTCCAATCGCAAAGATTGCAATGACTCCGGCGTTGAACTGGTATCGTCCCGGGACGGCCACCGCTTCGCGAGCGCAGCGCAACCACACTTCGAGGTCACTGAAGTGTTGGTGATAACTGGCCATCGCCGTTCGGATGGCGGCGATAGCTTCCGGGTTCTCGTTGCCGATTCGTTTCTCCGCGGCTTCGAGCTGCCGAAAGATATCGAGCGAGAGGTCGGAGTGGGAACGACCAAGCATCACCAGAAGCTCGTTCGCCAGCTCGACATCGTGAAAGCTGAGCGGTGTGACGTCCAGGAGGAGCGTATCAGCGAGACGCTGCAGCTCGTCGAGTACGTCTGGGTCGGTCGGAGAGAGGCTACATCGCATGACCGCGCAGCTCCGACGAACGTCACTAACAATGTCGGATCCCGTTCCGTATGATTGTTCGAAGAACGATAGGGCCTTTCGATAGTGTTCTTCCCCCGCGTTGAAGTCCTCGGCACGGGCGAGCGCGAAGGCAGTCACCGACTCGAAACTGCCGTGCATAGATGGCGCATCGACGGTTGAGGACTTCAGGAGCTGTGCCCCGCGCTCCGCTATTTCGAGAGCGGACTTGAGTCGAGAATTCCTTGCTTCAATCAATGCCAATCGAACAAGGCAGCGACATTCCGCGAGGGCACTATCTGGACTCGTGTAGCGTTTCGCGTGTGGGCCGAGGAGAGGGGCGAGGTCCAGCGAAAGGTC
>JADYYL010000403.1 GCA_020853655.1 Deltaproteobacteria bacterium | reverse complement strand
CCGGCTCTCGTGAGATGCACAGAGACTGACCCGCCGTCCGGAGTGAACTTAATCGCATTGCCGAGAATGTTCGAGCCAATCTGCTGCAGTCGAGAAAAATCGCCCGACACGTGGCAGGCGCCCTCATCCGCCTCGTAGGTGTACACGAGGTGCTTTGCTTCCGCCGAGGGTCTGTATGTTTCGACGACGTTCTGCACTGCGTCGGCGAGGTCCACTACCCCGAGTTCTAGTCGAAGCTTTCCCGACGCCATCCGATTAATATCGAGAAGATCGGAGATCAGCTGCGCCTGAAGTTTGCAATTCCGCTCGATGATATCGAGTCCTTGCTTGACGTCATCGGGAGACGCGAAGCCTTTGCGAAGGAGCTGAGACCATCCGAGGATCGAGTGGATTGGGGTTCGAAGTTCGTGAGAGAGCATTGCGACGAATTCATCCTTCAGTCGCGAGGCCTTCTCGGCTTCGGATCGCGCCGCTCTCTCCGCCTCCAGCAATGCCAGGCGTTCGTCCTCTGATCGTCGTCGTTCCGTGATGTCGAGCTGCACACCGGTGAATCGGATGGGCTTGCTGGGCTGACCACCTTCCATGTGGAAGGAGACCCTTCCTCGTGTTTGAATCCAGCGAACACTTTGGTCTGCGAGCAAAACTCGATGTTCGTGCTCAAAGATTCCATCGCAGCCAGGCTCCAAGGCGCGTTTGAGCTTTGCCGTAAAGCGACTGCGATCTTCCGGATGCACATATATAGGAGCTTCGTCGACTCGCGGCCAAAGCATTGGACTGAGCGTGAGACCGAGAATCGAAAGGAGCTCCGGCGAGAGGAACAGCTCATTCGTTTCGAGGTCGAAATCAAAAGTCCCGAACTGGGCAGACTCTGCCGCAAGGCGCAGACGCTCTTCGCTTTCGCGAATCGCAAACTCCGCCGTCTTCTTGGCGGTAATGTCGAAGTCCACTCCAAACGCGAGAATCGATGCGCCACCAGGTCCTCTTCGACCTCTGGCGCGACTCGAAATCCAGCGAATTCCCTTCGTCGGATGAATGATTCGATACTGTTCATCCCAAACGTCTTTGTGTTCGAGGAATGCGTGACGCTGAGTCACAATTGCATCTCGGTCGTTGGGATGAAGCCGAAGAACCCAGTCTTCATAGGAGATTCGGGAGCCGGGCTGGAACCCGTAGATGTTCATGTAGCGTGTGTCGCAAGCGAAGTTTGTCGCGAAGTTCCAGCTCCACGTGCCGGCCTCAGCCGCTTCGAGTGCGACCTGCAAGGACTGTCGCTCGTTCTCGCGCTCGAGCTCGTGATATTTCTTCTCGGTGACGTCTCGAGAAATCCCGAACAATCCAGTGACCGCACCGTTCTGATCGCGCATCGGCGCTTTGACTGAGTGGTAGACTCGCGAGAACTTCTTCGTCGTAAGAACCTCTTCGAACTCTCGAGCTTCGCCCGCTTCAAGCACTGTCAGGTCGCTGGCTCGAACGGCCTTTCCTTGCTCGGAGAAGTCATGAATCTCCATCTCGGAGTGACCCAAGACTTCATCCTCCGTCTTGCCCAGCGCTCTCAGTGTCGCGGGGTTGGCGAAGAGAACACGACTTTGCAAATCCTTCGCGTAAAGAAGGTCGGTGGAGTTCTCGCTCAAGGCGCGGAGCAATGCCGAAGCTCTTCGGAATTCATCTTCAAGCTTGGACCGCGAACTCACGTCCGAAGCGACGCCACGAATACGAACGATCTTTCCGTTGGGGTCGAACTGCGCGCGGCCGTTTTCCTCGAGTACCACTTCCGATTGGTCGGGTTTCGTGAACCGGTATTGCACCTTGTACGTCGGTGACTTCGGTGTCAGGGCATCGAGCACGGCGCGCACCTGGGTCCGGTCATCCGAATGGACTCGCGCCATGTGCTCCAACGCGGTGCCCGCGTCATAACCGCTTCCGGGCAGTCCGAGGATCGATTCACGTTCGGACGAGGACCAAACACGGTCGGTCGCGGAGTTCCACTCAAACGCATAAGAATTCCCGGCGCTCAGCGCCAATCGGAGGCGGCGCTCTGCAGCTTCTCGCTCGATGCCGATTCCTCGTAGTCGGGCGGTGACGAACGTCGTGACGATTCCGACGAGCGCGAATACGACAACGTTCATGTGTTGATCTGGGCGCCCGACCCACCGCCACCCGGTAGGAGGCATGAGATACGAATCGATGACGAGTGCGGTGACGAGCGTTGCGAAAAGACCCGCTCCGAGACCGTGGTAGAGGCCTGTGACGAAAATACAGGCGGAGAATACGTAAAGGAGCGCCGGAGAGGGCTGACCAAAAAACGGAAGGAGCATCTGCCGAATGAAGAGGCCGATGCCGACAATCACAAGCGCATAGAAATAAGGGAGTGCCGCTTTCGCTAAGCGAGCGACGCGAACTTTCGTCGCAACTTGTGTCTCGTCCAAAGGAGCCATTCCGATCTCGCTCGTCGTCTGGGTGCAACGTCCACCGGTGGGTCGATCTCGCACTGAGGTGGCAGAACATTCCTCTCGTGACGTCTCGGGGTCAAATGCCCCCGCAACTGATCATGTCTCAACTGTCGCCTTCGCACTCGCGAATTCGATCGGAAATGATGTGCACACAGAGCCGCGGTTACCCGAGCGCGTCGTCGCTCGAAGTACAGCGCACAACATACACTTTTTTTATGCTCGGAGGAGGTGGGCGGCAAGGTGCGCCCCATGCAAACATTCTCCCGAGCCTGAGATCGTCGCGGCGTATGATCAAGGTCATCCATTGATCATCGCTGAGAAGCACCGCGAGCTATTCCCGTTTAGACCTTGCGAGAACTTTGGTGGCAGCGCCCAGGTCGCGCTGAGCTGCTGGCTAGCCGCGGCGGAACGCATGGGAGTCAAGTATGATTCGAGTCTCAACCCTTACGGCTGGTCCAACGCCCCGCTCCCGCGCGGAACATGTTGTCATCGACTCGTGACAATGAGCGCGCCATTTCCGGCGTAAGAATATCTGTGTGTGGAAGGGCATCGAGCGTGTCCGCTAAGACGTCGACAGGCTCGAGTGAGTAGCGCCAATCAACTGAGGTCACCTTCGCCAGGTCGAGCGGCACTGAAAACTCGCGCAAGGTCTTCTGCTTCGCGAAGTTGAAATAGTGCTCGAAATAAGAAAGTGCCAGTTCTCGAACAGATAAATAAACCGCCTCGCGGAACCGTAGTCCAGAAAACTTAGATTTTGCGATCGCGCCAAAGTGCTTCCCGCGTTTGTAAACGGCAAGCACATGATCCTCGTCGCGCACCGCGCGAAGATCGAGAAGCAAGGGACGTTCGCCATGAAACTCCAGCGCTGCCGCTGCGACGAGCGCACCGTCGAAGCAATGAGCACGCTTGAGAGCCAATGCCCCGCGAGCGGAACGGGTAAAGTTGTCGACGCTATACGTGAGGTCATCAACGAAAGACTGGATCTCCCGTGGCGTCCGGAGACGGCGAAGCGCTGCCTGCTCCGACTGGTTCCACGCCATTTGTCCGCTGAGCGACTCTCCCGTCTTCGTCTGTTTCCTCTGGCGCTTCATGGTGTCACTGCTCCATTACGATTTGCGCACATAGACAACGGCATCGCCCTCCGCGAAGAGCAGCTGCCATTGAGCATTCTGCTCGAGCCTCTCGACCAGCCCTGCATGATAGCCACGGTGGAGGAAGAAAACGTTCGTTTCGTTGACGAGGGCGAGCTGGGTCGGATCGAGGCGGCCGAGAGCGGCGTCGTGATACTCACTCCACTTGCCCTTCGGAGAGAGATACAGCCGTCCATCCATCGAAAGCTTGATATCCGGACCAGCAAAGAATGCGAGAAGTCCCGCCCATTCTCGATAGTTGTATACGCGGAGTGGCTGGAGTGTCTTCAGCTTCTCCGCGAGTGCAATTGGCGCTTGCGGTAGGAATGGCGGGATCGGCTGCAGGACCGGAGGGATGGCGCACACGGCGAGCGCGAGAACGGTACCGCCAATTCGTGAACCGGGAGAGGAAAAGAATGTAAATCGAAAGATATTGGTTGGCAGCGCTGCTTCCACCCATCGTGTCCACACAGGCACCATCGCAACGGAGTAGAAAAGCGCCATTCGAGCGGAGAGGAGTGCGAAGAGGGCGAAAACAAGAAATGTGAACAGATCAGACGCTCGAACTCGCAGCCGAAGCCGAGCGAGGAGTGCAAGAGAGATGACGAGACTGAGCCAGTAGACGCTCATCTGGATTCGCACGGAGGGATCATACGCCGGAAGCCACTCCGTGATGCGCAGCAGCTCTCGTGAGATCTCAAAGTTCGCCCGATTGAGCGACACGATCGAGAGCCCGAATGGCGTTACGAACTG
>JADYYL010000402.1 GCA_020853655.1 Deltaproteobacteria bacterium | reverse complement strand
GGCTCCACCATACGGAGCGACTCCTCCGACAGTGCGCAGAGAGATTTCGAGCGCGGCAGGCGAAGAATCCCCTCGCAAAATCGGTGTTTTTCTTCGAGATTGGCGCGGGAAGCGGGGATGCGGTAAAATCCCTCGCTTTTCTGTCTGGATTCGGTTCGTGCCGGATTCACCGCGATCTCGCGGGGAGAGATCGTATCGCTGAGGGCGCCATTGAAATCCTCGTCGGAGAGTAACGCTGATCCGAAGATGGCCCACGACTTGTCCTGCGTTGACGTTTGACTATGGGGCTGACCCCATCTTTGCTCCGCGAGTGATTCGCCAAGAATCCCGGAGTCGTTCTGCATGAGAAATATCTGAGGAGATGGCGTGAAGGAGTATCTTTCGATCGTTGGTGGAACACCGCTCTTCGGCGACGTTGTCGTTGGCGGCGCAAAGAACGCTGCCCTCCCACTCCTCATGGCGACGTTGCTCTCTCGTGAGACCAGCGTTCTCGAGAACATTCCCGACCTCGAGGATATCTCGGTCACCGTTCGATTGTTGCGCCGTTTTGGCGCGACCGTGACGTATTCAAACCGTCGAGTCGAGGTTTCCGTTCCGGAGATCACGGAAACGACTGCCCCTCACGCGCTCGTCAAAATGATGCGCGCATCGTTCTGGGTTCTCGGGCCTATTCTTGCGCGCACTGGCTTCGCGCGAGTTGCACTCCCCGGCGGCGACGCGATTGGGGCTCGTCCCGTGGATCTGCATCTCCAAGGATTGAAGAAGCTCGGCGCTGACGTTCGCATCGAGCACGGTTGTGTCGTTGCGCTTGCGCCGGGCGGCCTATCTCCGGCCCGGGTTGTCATCGACTATCCGTCAGTAGGCGCGACCCATCACCTCATGATGACCGCCGCGCTGATAGAAGGAGAAACGGTGATCGAAGGCGCTGCGCGCGAGCCCGAAATCGTAGAGATGGGCTCTTTTCTCTCCTCAATGGGAGCGGAAGTGGAAGGGGCGGGGACGTCTGTCGTCACCATCCGCGGGAAGAAAAACCTCTCCGGTGGACACATCCGTCTCTGCGGAGATCGGATTGAGGCGACCACTTACCTCGCCGCGGGCGCAGTGACCGGCGGGAAAGTCACCGTGAACGGCATCACCGCCGATTCCCTTTCTTCTGTACTCTCGCTCTTTGAGCGAATGGGCTGCGCGATCTCAACGGGTGAAAATTCAGTGACGCTCGAGTCGACATCCCGACTCCGGGCCGTCGACTTTGAGACACAGCCGTTCCCAGGTGTTCCGACCGATACGCAGCCAATTTTTCTCGCTGCGCTCACTCGCGCCGACGGTACCAGTCGAATCAACGAAACAGTTTTCGAGAATCGATTTGGACACGTGATTGAGTTTCGCAAGTTTGGAGCGCAGATCCACATCGCAGGTCGTGAAGCGACCATCATCGGGCAAGACCAGCTTCACGGCGCTTTCGGCGAAGGTGGCGATATCCGAGCGGTAGCCGGGCTCATCATCCTCGCATTAATGGCGACCGGTCAGAGTGAAATCTACGAGCTTCACCATTTGGACCGCGGCTATGAAAATATGGTAGAAAAGCTGCGAAATTTGGGGGCGAATGTCATTCGAGTTCCGGCTTTTGATAGCAAAGAGGTCGTTCTCGGCTGCTAACGCCCCCCAAAGAGACTGCACACGATGTCACGTGATTTGACCACTCCAGTGGGCCAGCTCGCACTCGACCTTCGCATTCCGAATGCGGACTCGTGGGAGTACTTTGTGGTGCATAGCGGGGTGGTCGACGCCGTCCGAGCTCTTGAGCATGCGTTGGGAGAACTCGAGCGGAATGTGGATTCCGGGAGCGCGCGCTTTCGGCAGATCGTTCTGGAAGGAGGCGAGGGGACAGGCAAGTCGCATTTGCTTCGCGCGATCGAAATGAGAGCGAAGGCGAACCGACTACCCGATGGATGGCTGGAAGTAATCGATCTGAACACCGAATTTTCTGCGCGCGCGGCAGAGGACGTTGTCGCATCGTTTGTTTCTCGCTACGAGGCTGCGCAGAAGATTGGTGCGCTCCTGCTCGTCGAGATAAATTCACCCGCACCGGCTTTAGACCCGGAGCTGAGTAAGCATCTCTTTTCGCGATTGCGAGCCGGAGAGATCGTAGAGACGACGCTCCCGAGTGAGAGTGAAGTTCGAGCGGTGGTGGCGTCGGTGATGGAGCGTATGAATCTCCGTCTGCCGGAAAGTGCGATTACCTACCTCGAAACGCGGTTGCCCCTGAACCCACGATCGTTTACGGAGTTGCTCCGGGTCGTGGATGAAGTGTCGCTCCGGGAAGGGCGTCGTATCGGCCGGCAGCTCGTCGGACGAGTGCTCCGTTCGAAGGGACAAGAGCTGTAAGTTGGCGAGGAACGGTTGGGGTCGATTGTGACCGTCGTTCCACGTCGAAATGATTGAGTGAATCAGTTTGCAGAAGTAGATTCGGCGAAACGAATCGCCGAGAGTTTGATTGAACCGGAGGAGTGTATGTCTTCACGTCGAGTTGTCGTGACAGCGTTGGGCGCTGTGTCTCCCCTAGGAACGGATCTGAAGTCGACTTGGGAAGGAGTCACCCAGGGACGGAGTGGCGGTGCCAAGATCGCCGGATTTGATGCGAGTAATTTTTCTTGTCAGATCGCGGCTGAGGTGAAGAACTTCGACCCGAGTCTGTATGTCTCCACGAAGGAGATGAAACGGTATGATCGGTTCTCTTTGTTCGCGCTGGCTGCGGCAGATGAGGCTTGGAAGCGCGCCGGCATCGCCGAAGGCGTCTACGAACCGTCGAAGATGGGTTGCATTCTCGGTGTCGGAATCGGTGGTCTCCCGGTGCTCGAAGCGAACCACGCTGAGTTGATCGCGGAAGGACCTCGTAAGATTTCGCCAGTCCTTATTCCCGCGATGATTTCAAACCTCGCGCCGGGCAATATCGCGATTCAATATAATCTCCAGGGCGTGAACTTCGTCATTACGAGCGC
>JADYYL010000401.1 GCA_020853655.1 Deltaproteobacteria bacterium | reverse complement strand
TCCGCGCGATTGTGGAATAGCGCGTCGAGTGGGTAGTGCTGGCAGGTGGATGCGAGAGGCGGCCGCCCCCAGTTTGGTGGCAGCCCCGCGGGAACACTCTTCTAGCGATTTCCTCTCGCCGCGATTTGTCATAGCCTACGGAAGACGTTTTTCGCTCTCCCGCTTCAACTAAAGCTTTCGCCATGCATTTCTTCCGCCATAAAGTAGACCGAGTGCCAGTGGCACTTATTGTGCTCCTCTTCCTCCTAGATGTTCTTGTGTACTTCCGCGTCCAAAGCACCCTTGCGTTGGTGGGATGGGCACTTCTCGCACTGCTCGGGAAGAACTTCGCCGCCGCCTGGAATCACCATCATCAACACGTTCCGACGTTTCGCCAGACAGCGCTCAACCGCCTTCTGGAGATCGTCTACATGTTCCACACCGGCATTTCCACGAACGTCTGGGTGTTGCACCACAACCTCGGGCATCATCTGAATTATCTCGATCAGGAGAAGGATGAGTCAGGTTGGAAGAGAAAGGATGGCAAAACAATGGGCGTGTACGAGTACACCGCGACGATTGCTCTCACAGGATATCCCCGCGCATGGCGCGTCGGACGAAAGCACCCTAAGTTTCAGCAAGGACTGATTGGAATGGGGATCGTCAATCTTGTTCTTCTCGCAATGCTGCTAGCATACAATCCGCTTAATGCACTGATCGTTTTCGTCGTTCCAATGATCCTCGTCTACATCGGAACGTGTTGGTGCACCTACTATCACCATGCAGATCTTGATACGGATGACCCACTGCACGCGTCGCACAACGTGACGAACCGCTTGTATAATATTTTGACTGGGAATTTGGGTTACCACACCGCTCATCACATGAAGCAAGCGTTGCACTGGTCAAAGCTCCCGGAGCTTCACCGTCAGATAGAACATAAGATTCCGGCGCACCTCATCACCGAGGAGTATCCAGCGATCGCTCCTCTGTACAGCAAATCCTCCGGTTCTTCGGGCTCAGACGATTCGACCTCTCCTGCACTTCGTGAAGCGTGAAGCCGATGTTCTGACGGAGATCTTAGGAGAACTGATTTTTTCACTCGACCAATCGTCGGCTCCCATCGGGATATCTTGAAGATTGACCGAGAAGGTCTCGACAGGGCATCTGATCAATACGGATGCCGGATTCGCCAATGCCGGGCACCGGCCGGAGAGCTCTTCGCAACCCGCGGCTCGATCTTTCGAGCGCGCGGAATCGCTTTCACCGTGACTCATCGGTCGTTCCAGACAAGCCTGCCCCGAAGCATCGGAGTTATGAACGAACCTCGACGTCGCGCCGGGTTGTTCTTCGCCCAATCGATTGCTGCAGGCGGTCCATGTACAGGTAGACAACCGGCGTGATGTACAGCGTCAAGATCTGCGAGAAGATCAATCCACCGACGACCGCGAGCCCAAGCGGACGGCGCGATTCCGCTCCCGCGCCGATGCCCATCGCTATTGGTAGTGCGCCTATGAGAGCGGCGAAGGTTGTCATCATAATCGGACGAAAGCGCACCAAACACGCCTCGACGATCGATTGCGCAGGCGGTTTGCCCTGGTGGCGTTCGGACTCGAGAGCGAAGTCGATCATCATAATTGCGTTCTTCTTCACGATCCCGATGAGCATGAGAATTCCGACGAAGCCGTAGACACTCAAATCTTCGCCGAAAAGCATGAGGGTCACGAGCGCCCCGACTCCTGCGGCAGGAAGTCCGGAGAGGATGGTGAGGGGATGAATGAAGCTTTCGTAGAGGATGCCGAGTACGAGGTAAATCACGAGGATGGCCATCACGAGAAGAAGTCCGATATTGCCGAGTGATGCCTGAAAGGCAGCGGCTTCGCCTTGAAATCGAGTGCTTACGGTTTCGGGAATGCTTCCAGCGATCGCGGCTTCGATCTTCTCGACCGCGTCTCCGAGCGAAACGCCGGGTTGCGTATTGAACGAGACAGTTACCGCCGGAAGCTGTCCAAGGTGGTTGACCGTCAGCGGCCCCGTGGTGTTGCTGATCTCAGCGACGGCATCCAGGGGGACGAGTTCCCCGGATGCGGTGCGAAGATACATGGTCGCTAGACTTTCCGGGGTTTCCTGGAACAGCGGACGAACTTCCATGATGACCGAATATTCGTCAGCAGAAGTGTAGATGTTCGACACCTCGCGAGTTCCATACGCATTGTAAAGCGCAGAGTCGATCTGCTCCGCGGTGATCCCGAGCGCTCCGGCCTTGTCACGATCGATCTTCACGTAGACTTGTGGACTGTTTAAGAGCAGATCGGTCGTGACGTCGATAAGGCCAGGGATCTCGCGAAGCTTCGCCTCGACAATCGGTGCCGTCTGGTAGAGTGCCTGGAGGTCAACACTCGCGAGCGAGAACTGGTAGGGTGCTTTCGAGGAAATGCCGCCGAGGCGAATGACCGGTGGAACCTGCGGAAAGGATCTGATACCGGGCACCCGTGCGAGCTGCGTTCGAAGCACCGAGACCACCACTTGAGCAGATTCGCGCTCGCTACGCGGTTTGAGCTTGATATTGAATCGCCCGGCGTTGCTCGTTGCGCTTCCACCACCGCCTCCGCCGACGCTCGATGAGAACTTCTCCACCGCCGGATGATCGCCAATAATCTTCGCCACTGCGCGTTGGTGGGCAACCATTGAGCCGAAGGATACGTCGAGTGCGCCTTCGGTGGTCACTGATATTTGGCCGATATCCTCGGTGGGAATGAATGCTTTCGGGATCGAGACGAATCCCCACGCTGTTGCGGCAATCGTCCCAGCGGTGAAGAGCAGAGTGGCCCCTTGATGTTGCATCACAATCGTCAGCGTTCGCTCATAGAACGTGTGCATGCTGTTGATTGCGCGCTCGAAGAAGCCCGGCTGGTCCGAGGTGCTCTTTTCATCGCGGAGGAATCGACTACACAGCATCGGCGTCAACGTCAGTGACACAACGCCAGAGACGAGGATAGCAACGCCGATGGTGACCGCGAACTCATTAAACAACCGGCCGAGAATCCCGCCCATGAAAAGCACTGGGAGAAAGACTGCGGCGAGGGATACGGTCATGGAGATGACGGTAAACGCGATCTCGTTCGACCCATGCAATGCCGCGTCTTCCGGCGACTCGCCTTCTTCCATGTGACGAACGATGTTTTCGAGAACAACAATCGCATCGTCGACGACGAATCCGACGCACAGTGTCAACGCCATCAAGGAGAGATTATTCAGACTGAATCCGAAGAGATACATCACGGAGAACGTCGCGATGATTGAGATGACGATCGCGATGCTCGGTATGATCGTTGCGGTGACCCGACGCAAAAACATGAATATCACCAGCACCACCAGGGCAATACTCAAGATCAGCGTAAACTGAACATCGTGAACGGACTCCCGTATCGTTGCAGATCGATCGATCAGCACTTCGAGCTCAACGCCGGCAGGAAGCTGCGCTCGAAGATCAGGGAGAAGCTTGAGGATCTGGTCGACGACTTCGACCGTGTTCGCACCGGGCTGCCGCTGTACTCCCATGACAATGCCCAGGCGGTCGTTCACCCAACCGGCGGAACGAGCATTCTCGACAGCGTCTTGAACGGTCGCGACATCTTCGAGGAGGACTGGCGCGCCCTCACGGTATGCGACGACAATCGCTCGAAACGCCGCAGCGTCGGTAAGAGCCCCGCTACTCTCGACGGTGAATAAGCGGGTGCGACCGTCGAGGACACCGGTCGGTGTGTTGCTATTGGCGCTCTGAATGGCGGCACTGATTTCAGCGAGACTGATGCCTCGGGCCGCGAGGGCGAGCGGATCGAGCTGCACGCGCACGGCATACTTTTGCGAGCCAAAGACGACGAGTTGCGACACTCCGGTGATGGTCGAGATCCGGGGCGCAAGGAGCGTTTGCGCGTATTGATCGACCTTCGAGAGCGGCAGTGTTTCGGAAGTGAGGGCAAGCAGGAGTATCGATTGCTCCGTCGGGTTTACTTTTCGGAACGACGGAGGAGCGGGCATTGAGGAGGGAAGACTACGCGACGCGGTGGAGATCGCGGTCTGCACGTCGAGCGCGGCATCGTCGATATTCCGGCTAAGGGCAAACTGAAGCGTGATGCTTGTATTTCCGACTCCGCTCGTCGACGTCATCGAGTCGATACCAGCGATCGTCGAAAATCGTTTCTCGAGCGGAGTGGCAACAGATGCCGCCATCGTCTCCGGACTGGCGCCGGGGAGGTTCGCTGTGACTGAAATCGTTGGGAAGTCGACACTTGGTAAGTCGCTGACTGGAAGCTGTTGATAGGACAGGAGCCCGAACGCGACGAGTGCGAACATCAAAAGCGTCGTCATCACCGGACGACGAATGCAAAGTTCTGGCACGCTCATGGCTGCCCTGTCGGTGCAGGTGTGGATGACACTGGCGTCGGTGGAAGCGGGGCGGATGCATGAGGCACGATGTCGACGGTGCTCCCGATGGTGAGGCGGCTTTGACCGTCAATGACGACGTTCTCGCCGCCTGCTAGGCCGTCGATGACGATCGCCTCGTCGTTCTGAGTTCGCGCAACGTTGACTTTGCGAAGCTCGGCAGTGTTGTCAGGCTTGATGACGAAGACAAACTTGCTGTCTTGACCATCCTGAACCGCAGCGGCTGGCACGACCACGGCTCCACGATCGATTCCGACTTCAAGGAGAATGCGAACGAACTGCCCAGGCCAGAGCAGTTGAGGTTCATTTTGGAAGGCCGCCTTGAGTTCTATAGTACCGGTCGCAGGCTTCACCGCATTGTCAACGAAGACAAGTTCGCCGGTCGCCGTCTGATCCGCATTGCCCGGTACGCGCGCTGTGACAATCGGCTTTCCGTCAGCCATTGCGCGCTGCACCGCGTCGAGCTTCTGCTCAGCAATGGCAAAGGTCACCTCAACTGGAGCGAGCTGATTGAGGACGACGAGTTCGGACGTATCCGAAGTCACAACATTGCCTTCGGTAATGAGGGCTTTCCCCACCCGTCCACCGATCGGTGCACGGATGAGGCAATACTCAAGCTTGAGCTCTGCGGACTTCACATCGGCAGCGGCAACCTCGACAGCCGACGCGGCCGCCTTCGCTGCGATGTCAAAATCGGAAGCTTCGGTCTTCGATACCGCGCCGGTTTTCCCGAGCGCGGCATACCGCGTCGCTTGCTCGCGTGCATAATCTGCTTTGGTCTTCGAGTCATTGTATGTGGCTCTTGCCTGCTCGAGCGCAACTTCAAAAGGTCGCTTATCGATTATGAACAGCGGGTCGCCCTTCATCACGGCTTGCCCATCTGTGAAAGAGACCTCAAGGATCGTTCCGGTGACTTGTGGCTTGACGGTGACCGTCCTTGGGCTGGTGACACGACCGATGGCGTGCACGAACTCCGGCATGTCTTTACGGCCGACTTCGGCGACGACGACGGGCACGAGCGGCTTGTTGCCTGTTCCGCCGCCGGATCTGTCGGAGCTGCACCCGGTGATTGCGAGAGAGAGGAATGCCGGAACAATCAAGCGGGATATGTATTCTATCATCGTACTCTGGCAGGAATGCTACTCGGGGTTTGGTTACTGCCGCTGATTATTCATCCGCCGCGCGCTGCGTCAATCGCTGACGTTCTCTTCTTCGAAGGAGCTTACGGTATCGCGCATAGAAACTCACCTAACCTCGCTCATCATCGATTGAGATCAGTCTGCGAGAGAGGGCGAGGCACGACGGAGGCGGAAGTTCGGTCGATCGGGCACACATGCTCGGTCATCTGGGAATATGTACGACAACTCCCCGCGGGGTATTGCGCCATAGCATCATGCGGTATACGCCGAACCCGAGATTGGAGAAGCTTTTACGGAAGCGTAGCCGTTCGCAAAACATCCGGATCACCGAACATTCCCGATTCTGTCTCCGGTCTGACGGAGGGGCTCGTTCAAAGTCGAGATTACGGACTCTCATTGAATCGTACGTCTTATGCTTCCCGGCTCGGTTCATCCCGACTATTTTCCCCAAGACATGTTGACGGACCGTGCCATCCCGACGTCGACCTCTGGGCCCGCATGCAAAGTTCTCACGATCTCACTCTCGCGGAAGACTCGGGCTTCGGGAAATTGCGGGCATAAGAAACGGTGGGTGGCAGAACTCGTGGAAGAGTGCTGCCGTTCGAATCTCCACAAAGCGAACTCTAGAGTATGAACATCCGCGGCGCACAACACTCCGATATTCCCGCCATCCTCGACTTCCTGTGGCAGCTTGATGTCCTCGATGGGCAAGAGAAAGTTTTTCACGTCGACGAAAGTTCGTTAGCGGAGCTACTTTTTTCCGAGCGCCCGGTTGGTGAAGCGTGGGTTGCGGCCGACGCGGAGCCGGCAGGCGTCGCGATCGTTTCTCCGATCCTATTTGCAAGCGACGGACGGGCTTCGCTCTACCTGACGAAGCTTTTCGTCAAAGAGGAGTACCGCGGTCAAGGTATCGGCCGGTCACTTATTCGACACTGCCAACAGGTCGCTCGGGCCCGCAATCTTGCGCGCGTCGTGTGGGGTGCGAACGCGACAAATGAATCGGCTTTTCGGTTCTATGAAGGACTGGGAGCAAAAGAGATCTCGGGAGCTCGGTGGTACTCGCTCGATGCACATGAGGATTGCTGACCCATCGCTCGCGGCACGATGCCAGGCAAGAATCGGCGCGCCATCGAAGGTGGTCGTCATCGCTCTCCCAAAGTGCGCTCGGGTATCGCTCTGACGCAAGTTACAGTGCGGCCTGAATGGCAACCCGAGCAGCTTTTCAAAGGGCGCTCGACAACGCCTCTTTCGATGTTCGTTCGAATGCTCCGCCTTTACGGTGCCTTACCCTTTGAGCCGCAGCGTTAACACCCGGCGAAACAACTCTCATAATGTCGATCGGCTTCTCCTTTCCTACACTTCGCCACTACGGAGGCTCTATGACTCGCACCCTCGCTCTCCTGCTCCTTCTCTCGACCGGTTGTGTCCAGCGTTTCTACGATGGGAATGCGCTTCCCGATGCGGAGATCGTCCGAGTGGAGACACGGGGTGCGGACCTTGAAGCAGTGAACGGGAAAAGAGTGGAGAACGACTCACGCGTCATTGAAGTGATGCCCGGCACGAACACTATCGAAGCGACCGTCGCAACTCCGCTGCAGTCGAAGAAAGTGTCGAAGCTGACGTTCTTTGGAACGGCGGGTGCGCTGTACTATCTTGTTGGTCGACCGGGCAGCCCGAACTGCGTCAAGCTCGAGAATGTGCGCGGCGAAGTTGTGGCGGAGGATCAGGTCGGCTGTCGTCCCAATATGGTTCGGGCGAGCTACGCCAACTAGTCGCGTCGGGGGGGGGGGGCGGTATCGGTGAATAATGGCAAACCGCCCGCAGCTTGGCTCTTACGTATATCTGATGGGCTGTGGCAGGGCGTCCTGTCGCGGCAACGTGTCAGCGTGCTCAGGCGGCTTAGTCCCCCGATATCTCACAATCTTCCCATTCCGCTTTTCGATCTGAGAGGCAACGGGTCGACGGCGATTCCGGTGCGCGACTCGGAGCCCTCGCTTATGCTAGTATTTCGGACGCTTCTCACCGCTGTGGGTCGCGCCGCTCTCTTCCCAAATTGAATTCTCAACATGATGCAGCAACCTCTCACTCCCTTCTCGTCAGGCGCAGAGGAGAGCGGGAGTTGCGCGTGAAATCAGGTTCTTGAGTTGTCTCCGTGGAGCGCGCGCTGCATGGAGACAACTCGCAGTTTTCGCTGGGGATCCCCCTCAGCTTTCGTCTCCGGAGGTGACATGGAAACACTCCTGAGTACTCTCGTCGCTCTCGGCGTAGTCGGCATCGCGCTTCGCGTTTTCGGGCGCGATCCCGGATCACTGCTCGGCAAGGTCGCTCGTTATCTGCGGATCGTGAGTCACGACGCCGCGGATACCGCGCTGAGTTCCACCCGTGGTGGCGTCCTGCGCGACGCGATTCGGGAGGACCGCAGCGCCGTCGTTCAATCCACGATCAGCGCGGGTGACGTCGCCGCGGCGGCCGAACGGTTCCGAAGGGAGCTCGAATCCAAGCAGATCGATCTGCGGGATCTGCGAGGTCTCCTCGCCCAGCAGGTCAAGGACGGACGTGAGGCCCTCGCACTTCAGACGGCCGAGTCCATTGCCTCGCTGGAGGGTGAAGTCGCAGAGGTCGAGGCGGACATCGCCGCGATCGAAGCGAGCTACACGGAAGGCGTGGAGGCCGTGGCAGAGGCGGAGGCGCGGATTCGGGGTCATGAGCGCCGAGCCGACCAGCTCGATGCGCGTGAGACCGTCTTCCAGACCCGCGAAGTCACGGAGGCCATCGTCCACGGCGGCAGCCGAACGGACGAAGCGCTTCGTCAGCGTGAGAAGGATGTCGCCACTCTCTCCGGCCGCGATCGCGCTCGTCGCGATGTGCGCGGGCTTAGCCCGGAAGGTCAGCTCGCCGAGTATCGAAGGGGGCAGGTCTCCGATCGTGCAAAGGCGATTCTCCACGCGGAGCGTACGAAGGCGGCGGCGACTCCCAGCGACGCGCCGACGACCTCAGCGTCCTAGCACCACCTCGCAACGGCAGCGCGGACTAACCGGGCCTCGGAGACATTCCGAGCCCGGTCACCGCCTGCGCACATAGGTTCACCACTCACGCGCGACTCTCCCTCATCACTCTCTTGATCTTTTTGATTTGAGGTTCGGTAGATCACCACGTTACCAGCGGTCGATGCGACGCTCTTCTGAGCCTTGCGTCGGCCGTTTGTGACCGCGTGAGAACAACGTTCTCACGCACATGTCATTTTTCAATTCTTAATCACACTCACTCTCTTGCCCCCGGACTTTCCACACCGGGAGTCCATTCTTCGCCACTCTAGAGCAGCGCCGGTCTACTCAACCGGCATTTCGGAAAGGCAGGTCAGCAAATGCATTCGAAGTTCCGCCACTGGGTCGGAATCGTTCTCTTGTGCCTTGGCCAGACACTCATCGCTGAGGCGCAGGTCGAGCGCTCGTCCGCCGCGGTCAAAAGCATCGATCGGGTCTCCGACATCTCGTCGGTCTATGATCCGACCGTTCAGCTTTATGTCCGTGGTACGATTCGCCTCGGCAGCAATCGCCTCTCGGACAGCGATCTCGCGGTGATCGCGGGGGAGCTCAAGAAGACGCCCACGTGGACGATCGTCCTCACGGACAACGTCGATCGCGAGCAGTTCACTGCTTCCGATGGACGGACCTACACCGGCCTCGAAGGGGCGCAGTTCGCGGTGGGAAACGGGCTCTTCGCCAACACCACATTCGGGGCGCTTCGCGATCCGAAGACTGGCCTGAAGTCCCGCGCGGCGATTCTGCTTCTCGTCTCCCCCAACCGGCGGAACGGGATGTTCTTTTCGTCCGCGCTGCAGCAGAGCTTGGGACTGCATCATAAGGACGTGCAGAACGAGTTCGTCGGATTGCTCAAGACCGCGGTGGCGACATCGCGGATCGATGAAGTCGTCCTCTCTCCGGTTCGGGCCTTCGAAGCGAAGCTTGCGGCGAACATTGCCGCAAACGAGCAGGCTCGAGTCGAACAGCGGATTCGGGCAGAGAGTGCCGTGGAGAGCGCGCGCGCTAGTGTTGGCGCGCTCACGTCACTCCTCACCCAGTTCCGCCAACAGTGGCCGCAGGCCACTGGGGACCTTGCCCACCCGGATGTGAGCGGGCTCCACGGTGGAATCGCTGTGGCGACGTCTGCTCTGATCGCAGGGGACTTCTTCGCCGCGACTCAGCGTGCAGCGACGGTTGATGCCGCCGCAGAATCGCTTCGTCAAGGACTCTCGAAGTATCCGGAAGGCCGTCGGCGGCTCACGGAGATTCAGTCTTCCATCGAATCGTTCCCCGCCATGCCCTATTCCGGAACCGAAACTGCGCGGATCAACGCACTTCGCTCTAGATGGGAGCGGACACGGGCATCGTGGGAACGCGGAGATACCGCTTCGGGCGAGGCCATCGCAGCACTGGAGAGCGACGTAGCGTCAGTTCGTGAATCGCTGCAGTCCGCCGTCGACACGGCGACGGCGAAGCGAGTCGTCGGGTACGCTGTCACGGCGTTGCTCGTGTTCGGCATTGCCGGGGTGCTCCTTCTCTATCGACGACGGAGGAACGCAGCCCGTGCGATCGCGGTACGCGAGCTCGAAAAGCTCGAATCCGCGATGACCGCGAAGGTGCTCGGAACGATCGCACTCGAAGAGTCGCGCGCGCGGTTCCTCGGCGCGACTCGGGCGGACACCGAACTGCGCTTCGAACAGCAGTCGCTGGCGGACGCCACTGAAGTGGCGAAGTCCATCGATCGAATTCGGCTCCTGGCGGGAGTGCTTCAGCAGCGTGTTCTGCACTGCAAAGCGATGATGTCTCCCACGGGTGTCCGAATTCTGCGTGATGCGCTCGACGTGGGCCATTACGCTCGCGTCGCTATGCTCCTCACTCGCGACCCGATCAATGTTCATCCTCTCTCCAACGAGGGTATTGCATTG
>JADYYL010000400.1 GCA_020853655.1 Deltaproteobacteria bacterium | reverse complement strand
TCCCGGCGACAGTGAGTAGTAGTTGAGCACGAAGAAAAAGAAGAGCCCCGGATCAGAAGGGTAGAGTTCCGCCGTGCGCAGGATCCAGCTCTCTGCGGCGCTCCGGTTTGATCTCGCGCGAATCTCGTCGACGAGCTGGGCTCCCGCCGCGGCGAGATCCTCAGCGCGCCCTTCAAGCAGCGAACGCGTTACGTGTTCGTAGAACTCGGCATCCGACGCAGCCTTCACGCGACTCCAACGTTCGCCGATCAATCTCTGATACGGAGGAAGTCGATCGAACAACTGCTCCAGCTCCGCCCGCGGACGAAATCCGTAGAGGAGTTCGAGTTCTGTCAACGCGATGGCCATCTCTGGCTTGTGATTCGAATCGGGATAATGCACGGGGTCTCGAGCATGCAACTGCTCTGCAAGAACTTTGTCGGGGTGCGCCTGAATGGAAAGCGGGGCACCAACCGAAAGGATCTTGAACAGAAAGGGCAGCTCTCGAAAGCCTTGAGTCGCGAGGGACTCGCCGAGAATCTCTCGAGGTGACTCTGCGATCAGGTCTCGTAGAGAGTGCTCCTCCGACTCGCTGTAATACAGTGCTGCTCCGGATGGATGCGTGCCGTACCACAGCTCCGCAAACGGCGTCCCATCGAGTCCGTCAATGGCGACGACCTCGGGCCGCTGCGCCCGCGCAAGTCGACACACGAGAGATCGTTCGCCGACAACGCCCCAAGCGTAATTCTTCACCTGAGGGAAGATTCGAAGGGGCTGCGCGTGCTTCACCGGTTCGATTGTATTGGGCACTCGTGACTTACTGGGGTTGAGAAGGAGAACCGAGATTGGAACCCGGCGCGAGGTCCGTCGCCGGCGCTGTCGGGTTGATCCCCGTGGCAAGCCGCTCGAGGCCGTTCATCGCATCCGCGTCGCCCGGAGAGATCGACAACACTCGGTCGTATCCGCGCTTCGCCGCCGCGATCCGTCCAAGGCGGGCCGAATCGCTCGCATACCAGAGCCAGAGGTCTCGACTCTCAGGGCAGCGCTCGGTCAACGTTTCAAACTTCTGCACACGCTCTGTCGGCTCGCCCGTTGAAAGCGCCCCCGTTAAGTCGTTCTCGATCTGTGGACACATCGTCACGATTCGATCGAGCGCGGATTGAGGAGCCTCTTCGACCACGGGCTCCGTGCGCTCCTTCTCTCGTTGTTCCCCGTCGAGTTTCCACTGTGCCTCTTGACTCGCTACCAGCGCGTCAGAAGCGAGGCTCCCACGAATCTGATCCGGTGGTCCATAGGTCTCTGGAATGAGACCGGAGTTCATCCGTGTCGCTCCGACATCGAGCGCCGTCCATGAGGGAGGTCCGAGTGCGAATGCTCCCTGCGAAGCGAGAAATCGCTGCTCTTCAAAATCGGGGGACTCGAACCGGCAACCGGTGGCGAGCGAAAGGATTGCGAGCGAGGAAACTGCGATGGAGGAAAATGAGATTGAGGGAGTAGCGCGTCGTTGCATAGGTCACCTCTGATACACTCGAGCCCGGAGTCCGTTCGAGAGCGAACTCTAACGTGGTCATCCGCCCCTGACAATGAGCATGACGATAGGCTCGCAAACGAGCGATGTTGGCGAAGCAGGCGTGCGTCGTCAGTGACCTTGAGATGAGTTCGGGTCCCGCCTCGGGAGAGGAGACGAGGACGCTGAAACGGGGATCTAAGCGGGAGCGCGGCTTTGGTCCGAATAGTAACCGTAATACCCGTAGTCCAGGTACTGTTTCGCTGGGTCGATTCCCTCGTTCATCACGACGCCGAGGAGCTTTTCCTTTCCGAGCGCGTTCACCGCTTCTTTCACAAGACGCCGGTCTGTTCGCCATCCTCGCACAACGAGGAGCGTCGCATCGGCGAGTGAGTTCAGGGTGATCGGCTCTGGGCAGAGAAGCGTCGGAGGGCAGTCGATCACGACGTATCGGTAATAGCGCTTAAACTGCTGCAAGAAAATCGCGAGCTCCGGACGTTCGACTGTTTGCGCTGCGTCAACGACCGGGGTCCCCGCCGTCATGACATCGAGACCTGGGCCTACAGACCGGATGAAGTTGTTCGAGATCTTCTTCGTAAAGAGCGCATCGGAAAGGCCACCTTCCCGATTCAACCGAAAGAATTTATGCACTGTCGGACGGCGCAAATCACAGTCGATGAGCAGCGTCTTTCCAGTCGGATCCGAGCTCAGCGCTCGCGCAAGATTCACCGCAACGACACTCTTTCCTTCCGCGGGCACGGCGCTCGTCACAGCGAGAGCTTGGAAACGTGTTTTCCCGAGGTTCAATCGATCAAGTCGCGCACGAAGGATTCGGAACTTCTCCGCAGCGGGCACGCTCTCGATGTACCCTTCCGCCAAAAGAATCAGGCCTTGATACAACTCGTTGCGCCCGCGATTGGAAGGGCTCTGCGTTCGCACCTCCGCCAGAGCTTCGGTCTCGCCACCGAGCGAAGAGCCGGCCGAGCCGTCTTCGATACCGAGGGGAATTTCACTCATGCTCTGCGCCGCATTGCTTCCGTCTTCATTCACTTCCATACGTCACCGCACCACAAAGAAGATCACTGCGCTTAATACGACTGCCGAACTTGCCGAGAGGAGAAACGAGGCGAGGCTCAGTCGGCGATCCACGGCCACAGACTCTGGAGTCAGCATCTGCGGAATGACCCCGATAACGGACACGCCGAGTTCACTCTCAATGTCCTCTTTTGTTCGATACGAGCTGTTCAAGAGAAACATGAGGAATGGAATCGCAACGAACATCGCGAGCGAGAGAGCGATCGCTCCTCCCAAGATAATCAGGCGCGGCGGCCCCGCGGGAGTGCGTGGAAGTTCAACCGGGTCGATAATTCGAAACTGCTCACCCTTCTGACTTCGAATAAGACTCGTCTGCAATCCGGCTTGCTCGCGCGCGTTGAGCAATCGATCGTAGCTCGATTTCACGTTCTCATAGTCGCGATTGATCTTGAGGAGGTCCTGTTCCTTGACCGGCATTTGCTGGATGTCGCCCTGCAGCTCATCGATTCGAACTTGCAATCGAGAGTTTTCCTGCCGCAATCCCGCGAGTTGCGTCTCTACTTCAGCGAGCTCTCGTTGAGTGTTGAAGACAAGCGGATTCGCAGCCGCCGTCACGGCAGCCGATCGCTTCGTCGACTTACCCGATCCTTGTGCGAGCTCCGCACGAAGCGCGGCGAGCTGCCCATTCACTTTAATGACGTCGGGGTGCTGATCCGAATACCGGCTGCGCAAGACGACGAGCGCGGACTCAAGCTGGGCGATACGCTCAGCAGGATCCGACGCAACCGACTGTGTCTGACCGTTCGACGTCGTCGTGTTGTATTTCCTTGCCTCAGCAAGAAGTGTCTCGAGGTTTGCGCGACGCTGCATGTTCGCGGCGATCAGTTGCGCGTTGGTATCCAATTGCGCGCTCATCGTCTGCAGGCGGGCCATCGACTGCTCGATATGTTCGGGAAGTTTTCCGAAGTTGGCGCTGATGAAGGCCTGTCGCTTCGACTCAGTTTCCTCGAGCCGTTTCCGAGCCTCGGTTACCTGTGCATCGAAGAACTCTTCGGCGCCCTGCGCTTCCGCGCGCAGATCCACAATGCTTTCCTCGATGAAGAGGCTGGAGAGCGCTCGAGCCACGTCGTAGGTCATTTTCGGATCGCTATGACTGAAACCGAGACGAAAGACCTGCGTCGTCGAGCCGCCGGTCGGAGACTGAACCGGCGAGATCTCGATGTTCTCTCGAAACTTGACGAGCGCTGCCTCAGCCGCCTGAAGGCCCTTCGACTCCGGATAAATTTGATAGCGCTCAAGGATAGAACGCAGCCGCGGACGGGAGAGGATCTCTTGCGCGAGCGACTCTAGTCGCTGCTTCATTTCGTCCTTGTCTTCGCGGTTACCGGTTTCCAATAACTGAGAGTTGATCCGCTGCGGCTGCATCAAGATCCGCGCATCGGCGTTGTAGTAGCTGGGGATTCGAGCAGCGAGGAAGGCTCCGGTCACGAGAAGCGCGAGAGCCGGTCCGAGAGCGATGCGCCAGTAACGGAAGAACGCAGCAAGCAAGGGCGCGAGAGATTCGAGGAGAGATTTCTCCGGTTGGTCGCCGTAATTCATCGAAAACTTTGCTCTCTAGAAGTTCGCGCTACTGTCGCCGGAAACTTGGTTGGGGATATCCAGCCGAAGCTCCCGAAGTACGACACTCTTTGCTTGCTCAAACGTTGGAGGACAAAACGCCACACAGTGGAGTCCCTGAGCCTCTACGTGAAAGATCCCCCCGCCCAGCACCGTCAAAGCGACGACCACAAACCGAGCAATAATCTGCCAGAATTAACAAAATGCTCCAAACTAATCGGGAATGGATATTTTGCTGAGACATATCAACGAGTTACAGGGAGGTCGCGGCTATTAGACGGATCTCCCGTTTTTCATTACATATGTTTGGCGTGATTGGCCCTCGGCGCGCGTGAGTTTACGCTGGGTCCAGCAAAAAATCTCCTCCCCCAAGGTAAAATTTCAATGATGACGATTCAACGGCTCATCTCCTGCGCACTCATCCTCTTGGCTGTCGCCTTCGTCGGCTGCAATCGCAAGACCCCGTCTGAGCGCTTTGAGGACCTGCTCGCGAAGGCCTCGCAGTTCGAGAAAGATCAGAAGCTGGAAGAAGCGCGACTGACATTGCAGTCCGCCGTCGACGCGAATCCGGATAGCGCCGAAGGCTACTACCGACTCGCGGAGGTGATGCTGCGACTGAAGGCGTTTGGGCGTGCTCGAGAACTGTATCAGAGCGCGCTGAACATCGATCCCAACCACCGCGATGCGCGCCTCCACCTCGGCGCGTTCCTCCTCGCCGCTCGGCAGATAGAAGAAGCGGAGTCGCACATTCGGCGCCTTCTTGAAATGAATCCGAACGATGTCGAGGCTCGCATCCTTGATGCCGGACTCATGTCGAATCGGAAGAACTTCGCCGGCGCTCGCGCAACGCTCGAAGAGATTATCAAGAACGATCCGAAGAATGCGACGGCCTTGGCGTCCCTCGGGGACGTCTCGATGTCCGAGGGTAAGGGCGACGAAGCCGAAGCGCTGTTCCGCCGGTCTCTTGAAGCGAAAGAGAGTTCCACCGTCCGACTCGTCCTCGCGGATTTGTACATGCGTCAGGCCCGACTCGATGAATCCCAGAAGCTTCTCGAAGGTCTCGTCGAAGCGGAACCCGACAACGTCAGCCTCCGCTTCTATCTCGGCGAGTTCCTGCTCCTCCGCGGTTCAAACGACAAGGCCGCCGAGCAGTACGAGAAGATGATCAAGACCGATCCGGGGCGACACGATGCCCGTGACCGTATGTATGACTTCGCGCTTGTCCGAAAGGATGTCGCCGCTGCGAAGGCGCTCACTGCCGAACTCGAGAAGGCCGACGCGACGGATGCAGGGGTCCCGTATTTCAAGGGTCGAGACCTTGAGGTCGACGGGAAACTCGAAGAGGCGCTGCAGTCCTACATCAAAGCGCTGCAAGGCTTGCCAAACTTCGCGCCGGTCTTCCGGCACGCTGGCGTGCTTGAGCTTCAGCTAGGCCGGACGAACGAAGCCGTGGAGCATCTTAACCAAGCAGTCACGATCGCACCGAACGATATTGGTGCGCGGCTCGCGCTGGCGAGACACTTCTTCGTGCGAAAGGACTTCACGCAATCACGTGACCACCTCACTCGAGTGCTCCAGATCTTCCCGCGTCACATCGCGGCGAACGTCCTCCGCGCCGACATCGCGCTCATCGAAGGCGATCTCAAGAGTGCTGAAGCCGTCTATTCGAAACTCGTCGAGCTGCTTCCGGAGAATCCGACCGGGTACCTGAAACTCGCTATCTTGAGCGAACAGAAGAAAGAGCCAAACGTGGCGCTCGAGCATTACCGTAAGGCGCTGTCGTTTGACGGCGATGTTCTCCTCCCGGCAAATCGTTTCGCGGAACTGATCGCTGCGAAGGATGGGCCCGACAAGGCGATGGAGGAAGTCCAGGCGCTCCACGACAAGTCGACGAAAAACAAGGCGGAATACAAACTCGTACTCGCGTCGCTCCGCATGCGGAAGGGAGGCGATCGCGCCGTGGTCTTGGCCGATGCACGCAAGCTCGTGCAAGAGGCGCTGGAAGCAAATCCAGCGCTCCTCTCCGCCTACTTCTCACTCGCGCAGATCGACGCCATGTCGGGTGACGTGAAGGGCGCGATAAAGAACTACTCCGAACTCGTCCAGCGGCGGCCACAGCACGTTCCTTCGCGCATGTTGCTCGCGATGAACCACGAGCGCTTGAACGACTTCAAGAGCGCGGCGGAGCAGTACTCCGAGATTCTGAAGATGCAACCGCGCTTCGGACCGGCGGCCAACAACTTGGCGTGGATCACCTCGGAAGAGCTGAAAGGGGACGTCGAGGAAGCACTTCGATTGGCTCAGATCGCAAAGGAAGAGCTTCCGACAATGAGCCAATCGACC
>JADYYL010000399.1 GCA_020853655.1 Deltaproteobacteria bacterium | reverse complement strand
TCCTCTGTTCGGCCCTCTTGATGACGGCGGTATTTGTCTACCCTCTGTGGCGCATAGAGCTGTATGCGCCACAGTATCCCGAGGGGCTGTTCCTAAAGATCTGGATCGACAAGATCGCGGGAGACGTGCGCAACGTAAACATATTGAACCACTACATCGGAATGTCGAAGATCGAACCGGAGAATATCCCGGAGCTTCGATACTTCCCGATGCTCTTTAAGGCCTTTGCGTGCACGGGGGTGATCGTCGCTCTTCTCAATCGTCGGCTTCTCGGTCGAGTGTGGTGTTTTGGAGTACTTCTCTTCGCCGTCTTAGGCCTCTACGATTTTTATTCTTGGGAATATCGTTTTGGACACGAGCTTTCAGACGATGCGCCAATGAAGCTCGAGGAAAGTTACATGCCGCCGTTGATCGGCACAAAACAGCTCCTTTCGATTACGGTCAATTCTTGGCCCGAGCACGGTGGCTACGCTTTTTCTGCTTCTGCCTTGATCGCAGGGTTTGTTCTGGGAGCAAGTCTTCTTCGGAGGGGGCCGGCGTGATGCGCAAGTTCGGATTGTGTCTCCCGTTGTTGTTTCTCGCGGCCGCGAGCTGCGAAGCGGGGAGGGACGCCGAGCCGATTCAGATCGGGCACGACGCTTGCTCAACCTGCCGCATGACTATTGTCGATGATCGATACGGAGGCGAGGTTATCAGCGCAAAAGGGAAGGTTTTTAAATTCGATACGCTCGAATGTCTCTCGCAGTTCCATTCCCGTGCCGCGGAGAAGCCTGCCGCATCATTCGCTGTGCATTTTGCCCATCCTGGGCGGTTTCTCCGGCTTGACGATGCGGTCGTTACCCACGCCCCTTCGCGTACTGGACCGATGGGTTCCTCGCTTGTCGCGTTTCAGTCTGTTGACGAAGCGCGCGCCGTTCTCAATGACCCCGCAATTGAGCCGCTGAGCTGGCAAGTGTATTCCAAAACCCCGTGATTTCAGAAACGCTCCTCGCCATTTCCATGTTGCTTCCATCCTCTGTGACCGTATGTGCAACTGGATGCACATACGCGACGCTTCGGGACGCGCTGAGGCACGTTACTGACGGGGCGGTGGTGACGCTCCGGGGTGGGGAGTATCGAGAAGAGCTCCCTCTCGTCATCGATAGGCCTTTGACGCTCCGCGGTGAAAACTGGCCGAAGATCATCGGAGACGGTGCTCATGATCTGCTTTTCGTGAGTTCCCGTGGCGTGACAATTGAGAATCTTGTGCTTCAGGATGGCGGCGCCAGCTACATTCACGAGATTGCCGCGATTCGTGTCGAAGGAGTGCCTGATTGTGCAATCCGGAATAATCGCTTGGTCAACAACGCCTACGGCATCTATCTAGCGAATTCACAGAATTGCACGATCTCAAGAAATTCCGTCCGCGGTGGCGCCGAGACGGAGTCAGAGTTTGGGAACGGGATTCATAGCTGGAGTGGCAGCCACCACACTATCGAGAACAACGACATCTCGAACCACCGCGATGGGATCTACATAGAGTTTACCAATGATAGCCTTATCCGCGGAAACTGGGCAGACGGCAATATCCGTTACGGACTCCATTTCATGAGTTCTCATCGGAACGAATATCGGGGGAACCGCTTCGAGAAAAATGGAGCCGGAGTCGCCGTGATGTACTCCCGAGACATTCAGATGGTGGGCAATTCCTTCTCGAAGAACACTGGCGCGGCGGCGTACGGGTTATTGCTGAAGGATATCTCTGCGGGGGTCATCCAGAGAAACGAGTTTCGGGGAAACACTGTTGGCATTTACATGGAGGGTACAAACAGGTCGAAATTCCTTGGAAACAACTTTCAAGACAATGGATACGGCCTCCGCGTATTCGCCGATTGCGATGATAATCAGTTCCGGGAGAACAACTTTCTCGGGAATACCTTCGACGTAGTGACAAATTCAGATCGAAATCCGAACCTTTTTGAGACCAACTATTGGAGTAACTATTCAGGCTACGACCTCAACCAGGACGGGATTGGGGACATCCCGTATCGTCCAGTGAGCCTTTCGTCCGTCCTAGTTGAGAAATTCGATTCAACCTACTTCTTAATTAAGAGTCCGCTCTTCTCGATTCTCGATTATATCGAGCAAGCAATTCCTATACTGATCCCAGAGTCCTTGAAGGACGTAAAACCGCTGATGGCACCTCTCCCAATCCACCGCGTAAGCGAGTGACGTAGCTCTACTTGACGTTTTGGTGGATGGCTCTACTCGCTCTGCCGGCATGCTCGGCGCAAGCGGTCACGATGACGTCCCTCGTCGCGCCATAGCTCTTTCCCGTGCAACGAAGCTCGTCTCTGAGCTCGAACTAAATCTTTTCGGAAGCTTACGCCTTACGCTGGACTTACGCTGGAGGCTACCCTCAAAGTGTAAGACGAGTTCTTCCGTGGAAAGAGAAACGGGGAAAGGAGGGGACACACGCTCGAACCTTTGGGAGAACTGGAGAGGTTAAGGAATCAACGGAACGGGGAGGGCCGTTCCGTTGATCTGCTCGCTCTGGCGGGGGACTGTTGTGGAGGGTCAGGTTACGGCAGCAGAATTCCCCCCTTCAGGAGATGACGATGGTTCACGTCGAGGGCGTAGCCGCCGATGAGAATCTCGTGCCTCCGGCCGTTGGACATGAAGGTGAATCCAACGAGTGGATCACGGTCAGCGACGTACACGAGGGGCGTTACTTCGACGCCGAGCTGCGCGCCGCGACTGACGGTGTCGTCGACGAGGCGCATGAGCCGGTGTGGAACGCTGGGAACATTGGCCGGCAGAGTGCTTGGTGTGTAGCGATCCCACCGTGACGTGATGCGCTGGGTAGTGCTGGTTTCCGTCGTATGCTCGTCGACGAGAATCGCCCCCATGTAGTCGCGGGCAGAGTCGGGCTCGAGCGGTGTGATCCGCATGTCGGCGAGAATGGCAGTCACTCTCTCGAGGTGTGAGCGCTGGTCGCGCGTGAACCAACCCAACGTTGGCACGTGCCACGTGGTGCTTCCTGAGAACGGAGCAAACAGCAAAGCGAACATCGGGACCTCCTTGGTTGGTAGTCAGGGCGAGCTCTCATCGTGCACCCGATGAAAGCTCGCCCTGGGAACGTCCGGAGTAAAACCAAAGAGCTGTGTGCCCGGACGCAGTCGCCTGCATCCGAGGACACAAATACCAGTCTGCTGGGGATGGAATTGAGATAGACCGAACAGATCTCCTAACACGAACGTGCGTCGTGCGAGAAGTGTGCGGTTGAACTGATTCTTGCGGCTCGACGGCGGTCGCCTCGACCGAACTCATCTACAGACTTCAAATATTCTCAGCCTTTACGCTGGAGGCTACCCCCAGGAGATGGGGGACCTGCCGACGCCGAGTTACCGGAAGATCTTCAAGACGCTCGGGTTCGAGTTCTTCTCGGAGGAGGAGAACCTCAATTTGCTCGACCTTCGCACATCCCGCGCGGCGCGACGGAGAGCTGAACAGGGATGAAGTTGAAGGCGCTCAGCTCGATAGGGGTCTATTTCGCTGCGGAGGTGAGTCTGAGTCATTTCACGCGGTTACCCTGGGGGCTACCCCCACGCCGATCACCGTCACTGCGTTCTTCGCGTGAAACAATTCCGCGCGGGAGAAGAGAGGACACCAGCTCTAACCTTCACAAAAATGGTTCAATGGAATGAGACCAACGGGGCGGTGGATTCCGTCCCGTTGGTTTGCTCGCGCTGTTTTTTCGGATCTACTCGAAGCCGACGGCGTTAGAGGAGAACACCTCCCTTCAGGAGCCCGCGGTACCTCGGGTCGAGCTGGTAGCCGCCGACGAGGACCTCGACGGTCTCTCCGCTGTCCTGGAAGTTGAACCCGACGAGTGGGTCGAGATCGAAGACGTGAACGACCTCCCTGATAGTGACGCCCTCTTCGGCCGCGCGCGCGGTGACGCTGCCGAGCAGGTGGGTGAGGCGTTCCGGGACCGGCGGTACGCCCCGCGGGATGTCGGCGAGGCCCAACCTCATCCACCGTGGACGCATCTCCCACGCCGTTGTCGGTTCGGCCGTGCCGTCCGGATCTCTGCGCACCGCACGCTTGTAGTCACGGGCGGATTGGGGATCGATCGGCTGGACCGACATCGCAAAGAGGATTCCGGTGATCCTCTCCGTTGGCGTGAGATTCGCGGGGGGTGGACTGGCAGTCGGCGGTGGCGTGACGGTCACGGGCGGTGTTCGACTGGCGGTCGCCGCTGCGGCGAGCGCAGGGGCG
>JADYYL010000398.1 GCA_020853655.1 Deltaproteobacteria bacterium | reverse complement strand
GACCGCGCAAAGGCGCTTTCCGTCCGGAAAGGACGCATCGATCGTGTGTTGCTGAGTAGACAAGCTTCGACCAAGCCTGAAGAGGACCCGATCGATGAACGTTGAGTATGCTTCGTGACTTGCCCAGCGAAGTCCGGTCGTTTCGCTTATCTTTCCGCGTTGCAAAACGACGGTCTGATAGTCGTAGCAATGAATGTCGGTGACTTCGGCGTTGTCGATGAGAGGCTGAATAACCCCCCAACCGAGAAGATCTTTCTTCAGGGCGACGATAATGTCGGCGCGAACGATGTCGTCGATCGCGTAGCCGCGCGTCGAGCAGACCTTATCAACTGCTCGAGCGATCGCTTCTTCGGAGATCTCTTCTTCGCTATCGAAGCCCTCTTCGCTTCCGAGCTCCTTTCGGGACTCTCGCAGAATAGAGTTTGCAATCGGCGAGAGTGTCGAGCTTCGAGTCCCTCCCGCGCTCCCGGCACGAGCTGTAGCTCGTCGCTGACTGACTTCCGAACGTGGCGCGACGTTGGACGGGACACCCGCTTGACCTTCAGGGGCATCGATCAACCCGACCGAGGAGCCTGACGTTCCTCGATTCCGCGTGGAGAAAAGGTCGAGAAGTGTTTCGCGGTCTTTTTCCTGTGACATAGGCCGTATAACCCCAAAATCGCAATGCGTGAAAGCGAACCTTTCCCGCACCAAATACGACCCGCAGCGACGCTGCGGGTCAGAAAAAACCATCGGACGCGAAGGCTACTCTTCCGCCTTCACCCACCGACCACCGCGGAGCAACATCTTCACCGGACGGCCGTTCTTTGGATCGGTCATGATCATCGATCCCTCTGCCGGCTCTTCCGCAACGGTTTCGTCAACTTCATTCTGGAAGATGTCTTTTTCCGTGACCACGTCCGAGTTCTCTTTTGCGCCGCTCGGTTCAACATCGCCGACGAGTGCGAGTGAAATCTCGCCGAGACGTCGCGCGAGCTCGACCTTCTTCGCATTTCGTTCTTCCACGAGCAGAGTCACAGTCGTCGCGCCCCCACCCATGTTCGATCGGCCCTCGGTGCCAGTCTGTGTCTGTCCGGAGACCGAGAGGATTTTCACGAAGCGGACCACCGTCCCAACCTTACGTTTGTTATCCTTCGGGTCTGTATACGTGCACAGAACGTCAACTCGGGTGTTTGGCTTCGCCCACCCTTCCACGCCTGTCCGAGCGTCGACGATAATCGTGACAGCTCGAAATCCCGGTGGAATCTTCAGGGACGTCAGTGGTCGCACGTCAGTAATCGAGTCACGGGTGACCGGCATGTTGGCGCCAATCAACTTCGCGGCGAAGCGATTCGGCAGCACCATGTCCGCTTCACGCCAGAGTACCGCGCCTTCCGGAAGCTGTTCCGAGTCGAGCGACACGTAGGTGAACAGAGATTTATCAAGAGGCGTCCCCTCCTCGATCCGCTGCAACGCAGCGAGGACTTCGGCTTTCGGAGCACCCGTCCCGGTGTTGGCATTAAAGGACTGGGTGTCGACTGGCGCAACGACGGCCGCCGGCTCGCGATTCAGAAGGAAGAAAAGCGTCGCTAAGAGAACGAGGATGATCAGAGCAAGACAGCCAACGAGATAACGCATGCGAACTGAGTATGCGTATGTCGGGCTCGCGCCGCCGAATCGAGTAGCCATGGAAACACTCCTCAAGACCGTAAATACATGCAGCGGGAGCTTCTTCGCGAACTCTGGCGCTTCTTGTCGCCGATTCGCTCGAAACGTCCCACGATAACCCTTTATCCCAGCTAACAGCGCAGCTGTGACACTACTCGTGAAACTCAGATATCGATTATTCAGAAATGAGATCGACGAGATCCATTTCGAACATCGCCACCACCTACAACGCACACCCTATCAGCCAACGTACAGCAGAGGCGAGATTCATCCCGGGGCACGTTATTACGACGCAACTCTCCAAAGAGTTGATTCGACTAACCCAAGGATTCCCTTGAACTCTTTCGGACGACGTCACCGTCGAGGCGATGGGAACCACTATACCCGATTCTGCGCGAGAAACTCAAAATCGGGCTAGAAATCTGAGCTGTCGGCTCCGACCTGGAGAATCGGCCCTGGTGGCAGGATTCGCACACCAAAAAAAACCGGCTTCCAGCCCGTAAGGGCCGAAAGCCGGCGTTCTCGATACGAGGGCAGTTGCCTCCGTATCTTGATAATCCAAAAGAGGATTACCCGTTCGCGCCTGAGATCGAGCTACCGACACGCGAGAACGAGACCGAAGCCTGTTGCCCGAGGAACGTGATAGCGACGATACAAACGACGGCGATGAGTGCTGCGAGCAATGCATACTCAAGCATCGACGCGCCACGTTCATCTTCACTCTTGATAATCTCTTTCTTCATCTCTTCCATTTGCTCTCCGTGTAGACAGCGAATTAACGTTAATAAAAAGACACCGATTAATTCGGAGTCGAGACCCACCCGAGGAATAGCTCGCGCTATTCACGAGATCCGAAATTCCTTACATTCAACAACTACTCGAACGACCGAGTAAAAATACCACAAGGCTGATACGGCCCACTACCGAAAAAGCTTGAGAGAATCTCTGATTCACGACCCAGGCGTTCCGCTTCAGATCTCTTCAGCGGGACACCTATATCGTTTGTGGATCAATTTGAGCCCTTGTTTTCAGGCCGAAACCAATCCGATGACCGGAGATTTTTACTGCATCGAACTTGTAATGACAACGCTCCTCAGGAAGTTCTACCGGGCCTCCCCTCCTCCCCAGGACGCCGTGGGAGCAGCTTCTCCAGCAAATTCGAGCCTTTTCTCGGGTCTCCCGGGGTTCCACCCCGCTGTTTGCTGATCATCATGAGCTCCGTGCAGATCTCTTCAAACGACGCACGCGTGCCCTTCTGCCCCAGGCTATAGAGTGTTTTGCCAGTTCCCGGCCAAAGTGATGCTTTTGGGTCGACGGGGACCGGCGGGAGCCGCCATGGACGCTCACCCAGTCGGTGGGCAGGCTCCAATTCTGCTTGAATTTGAGGCACTCCCAGCAAACTGCCGCTGTAGCCGTTCACGATGAAGCTCAAACGATCAGGTCCGACCACCAGAGCCTTGACGTAGAACAGGAATAGCTCGAGGGCGGTCAATCCGAGCACGGTATCGTCGATAACGACGACCACCTCGTCTGCGGCTCGCATCAGCGCTCCAGTCGCCGGACCGATTCGCCCGCCACAATCAATAAGGATGACGTCGTGCATGACGCGCGCGAGGTCAAGAATTCGTTGGCAGATGGTCATCCCGTCTGTGTGACAGACGAGGTCCATAGATTCAGCCATGTTGTCCGGCGGCATCAAAACCGAGACATGTTCGCTGATCGGAATGAGAGCATCGACGATGCTATCTCGTGAAATCTCTCGCGAACCGTTAACCCAGCTACTGACGACCTTCGCTTCAGCGCCATTGACCGTCAGCGCACGACACAAGTCGCGTGTCTCCACGTCGAGATCCCACAACATGGTTCGACGTCCGAACACACTACAGACCTCACCCATCGCCGCGACGACGCTCGTTGCGCCAGTGCCGCCTTTCGCGTGCGTGATGCAGATGACTCGCCCTTCGCGAATCCTTCCCTCGCGTCGAAACTCCGCGTAGATCGCAACAAGCTCTTGGAGAAGATCCAGTGGAGATGCGCTGTCAGGAAGCACCTTTCGCACGCCGGCCGCGTGCGCCGTTCGAAACGCTCCGCCGGAATACGCCTCGCCGGATACGAACATAACGAGGTGGAGCCATGGCGCCTGCGAGAGTGCGGTGCGCGCAACGCCTGCCGCTTCTTCTCCGAGACCCGAACCGAGGATAATCACCTCAGCATCGCGAATATGGCTGTGAAAATCTTTCTCGAGCGCGAGCTTGACGCGCAAGTCGAGCATTTCGACATCGCTTTGATTGAACGCCTCGATTCGGCGAGCGACGAGTGACTGCCCTTCGGCAGTCTTATCGACAATCAGGATCCGCATAGCTTAACGAAAGACCTCTTTCGGTACGGGTGCATGCCGTAGAGCAATTCGCTTCCACGGCGTCGGGCACATGATCCTCTGCCAGTTGCTGAACCGAACAGCGCGACCTATCAGGGTCGTCAGAGGAGCTTAATGACACCGCCTCTACTGTTATCGGCTAAACAACGAGCGCCATGATATTTGTTGCACGCAAAACCGACGAACTACATCGGAATCCCCATGCGAGGATGCTCTGCCTCGTTATGATGTGCAGGATCTAACAAGAGGTGCAAGTATCCGAAGTCCTGAAATTGATCCCCCTTCCGCATGTTCGCGTTCCCAGCAGAT
>JADYYL010000397.1 GCA_020853655.1 Deltaproteobacteria bacterium | reverse complement strand
TGCTTATAATTCTTCAGGCACTCGCGAAAAAGACGCGAAGAGGAGCTGTCCAGCTGCAAAGCGCACTCTCCGACACAGATTTTGTGATCAGAGCGAAGCTCAGTGCGTAATGATCCTCATCCCACCGAATTGACCACGTGAACCGCTTGTACTTCCTCCGCATTGGTTCTCAAGAAATCGGCCCCTTGAGCGCCGGAGAGGTTGAAGAACGATTTCGACAACGCGAAATCTCGACGTCAACGCCGATCTGGCGCGATGGGGTGGCAAGTTGGACAACCCTTGGATGGCTGGAAGAGTTTCGAGGACTTTGCGAGACCGCATTGCCGGTTGCAGTGGTGTCGCCGTCCCTCCCTCAGACAGCACCGGCGAACATGCCCCCTGAACTCCTCCGGAGCTTCGGGATGCTCTCTGGACGAAACACGCCAAGCCGCGGCGCTGAGTTTCCAAGTCGAAACCTCATCCGGCGACATTGGCGGGGCGAGCTGCCGCTCTGGATCTCATACTGGCTCGTCGGGCCTGCATCGACGATCTTCACGTATTACACCGGTGTTGCCGCGGGACTCATCGATACACGAAGCGGAAGGCTCATCGGTTTTCTCGGGCTCAGCGTCCTCTTCTTCGCTCTTCTGCTCACATGCTGGCAGATCGTCGGGGTGTTCCGATCTGCAAGTCGCTATTCCGCGCGGTCGCACTCTGCAATCAACTGGGGAAGCGTGGCGCGTATTGTCATTCTTTTTAACGTCGCGGTTGCGTTCCACACCTTTCAAGTGTCACTCGTGCCGCAGTTCCGGGAGTATTCGCAGATGCTCCTCTACGGAGAGACGATCGAGGATTTCGCAATTGGGATCCTCGAGGACGGCACGGAGTTAAAAGTCAGCGGAGGACTTCCCTTCGGCGTCGGCGCAGAGTTCGAACGCATCATCAAAGCGAACCCGGGGCTCCGCCTTGTTCACCTCAACAGCCTCGGCGGCCGGATTCAGGAAGGGTTGGATCTTCATCGGATCATCCAGGAACACGGGCTTTCGACATATACGTCTGAGGAGTGCTCGAGCGCTTGCACGTTTGCTTTTCTCGGGGGGCGCAATCGATTGCTTCGCCGCGGAGGGTATCTCGGATTTCACCAGCCATCCTTCCCCGGTATGGACTCCAACTCATTCAGCACCTTAGATGCACCCCAAAACGCGCTGATGCGGCGACTGGGCGTCTCCGTTTCGTTCATCGAACAAGTCAATGCGACGCCACCGGATGACATTTGGTATCCCGATGACAGCCAGCTTTTTACGGAGGGCATCGTCACCAAGTTTGTCGACAAAGATGACGCGGGAGCTCTGGGATTTGCTTCGTTTTTGTCGGAGAACATCAACGACACTGAGCTGAGTAAACACGCCATTTATCGCGAGATAGAGCTTCACGCGCCCGATGTCTACCGCTCCATTCGGACCGACGTCACGGCAGCGTCAGAGCGAGGCGATCCGCCCCAGGCCATTGTCCGACGCGCCCGAATGAAGGCGCGGGAGTATACCGAGTCGATCGTCAAGAGCGCTCCCGATGATGCCGTCGTCCTCTGGGGGGCGGCGCTTGTCGCGCGTGACCAATACTATCAGCAGCAACGCGACTGGTCAGCGTGCGTCTCGGTGGAGTCACGCGCGCCCGATCGTGAGCGATCGATCGCTATCCTTCCCGAGCGAATCCAGATCCTCGAAATGAAAGCATGGGCGGAACTCGTTCGTGGCGCTCGAGAGCGTCCACTTCTTCCGAAGCCGGACGTCGAACTCGACGACGCACTCGTCGCGTTCGAGAGAAAAGTGCGACAGGACTTCGATATCTCGATCGCCAGTATTCGACCCGGCCTCGGCACTTACGAAAAGACCTGCGTTTCACGGATTATTGTCTACAATTCCATCTCAGCGCTGGAGCCCGCGATGTCGGCAAAGATTCTTCGAGCACTGGCGTCACAATCGGCGATTCCGTCATAACGATGGCGTGGTTGGTTGGGGCCCCGGGGAGCGTATCTCCCGTGGCTGCCTGGTGAAGTCGTGCTACGATGCGCGGTTAGCCAGAACTGGAGGGGCGGAGAAGAATGATTTGCACGCAATGTCATCACCCCTTCGAGGGCGCTGGAATGTATTGCCCTCGATGCACGAGCATCGCGGTCAACCAGCGTTCCGCGCAGCGCAACGCATTCCTTGCTCAGACACCCGAGATCGAGATTGCCTCGAAGTTCGACCGCGTGCTGGCCTACCTCGTCGATGCGATTCCTTCATCGGTATTCCAGTTCATCGGCCTTCTCGTCGCAGGTCAGATACTCAACGCGTCTGAAGTGGTCGCATTCGTCGATATGTCCGAGGCCATTGGCCGGAACGTTCGATTCACGCCGACCAACCTGCAAATGATCATCCTCTCGAAGATGACCTTGGCAACCTTATTGCCCTACCTCATCCTCGACTTTTTATATCATGCGCTTCTGGAGTGCTCGGTCGCGCAAGGGACGTTCGGCAAGATTCTTTTCGGGCTTCGAGTAGCGACACCGGACGGACATCGAATATCTTTAGGGAGGGCGCTGGCTCGATACCTCGCGCGATTTGTGCTGGCTATTCCATTCGCGATCGTCGCGTGGGTGTTGACCATGCAGAATTTCCTCGTGCCGAACGTCGAGACGGCGATCTATATCGCGGCATTCATACTCGTCATCTCGGTCATCGGAACAATGTGGCTGATTTACGCCCCGATTTTCTTTACGAGCCGAGCACAAGGAGTCCACGACCTCGTCGCGGGAACGATCGTAACCATTCCGTATCCAGTGTCGTCCGGACGGT
>JADYYL010000396.1 GCA_020853655.1 Deltaproteobacteria bacterium | reverse complement strand
CACGCACGACGGCACCGCATTCGCGAGTTCTCGCTGCCCTCGGTGCATTCTGAGCGGCACGGGCTACTGTACTCTTCAAGGCAACGCGCCTGGAGCTTCGCCTCTTCCTCACGCTCTTTGCGGCTCTTGACCGGAATCTTCTTGCACTTGAGGCCGAGGCATTCTGCAGTGCAGCGATGAAAGCTCTCGCCGAACTCCCGGTAGCATTCGTCGCGGCACACATTGTCATCGTCCTTGGTGCAATCCCGAGGGACTGGCGTTGGTGCAGCCAGGTAGGGCTCCGGAGTTGGTCGAACCTCCCACTCTGACGGGGTGGAACGGCCGTCCAGTGAGTCCTGAGCTCGCGCAATCTCGGCGAAGCCCAAGAGGACAAGAAGGAGGAGGATGAGGGACGCTCGGGTTTTCATGCGGTCTTGATATAACATGGCCGGGTGTTATACGCCGAGCACTTGAGATCATGCCAAAGGAGCATATGGGAAAGTCAGCGGGCGGGGCCTACGCGGCCGCGGGGGTCGATTACGATGCACTGGATCGCTTCAAACGCGCATGCCAGGTAGCGGGGCGACAGACGCTTCCCGCGCTGAGTTTTCATCAATTGAGCGAGCCCGCGGGAGTCCGCGGCGAAAGCGCTTATCTCGTTGAGGCCGACGATTGTTTTATTGCGCACGTCGAAGAGGGCCTCGGAACCAAGAATACCGTCGCAGACGAGATGGCGCGCGCGAATGGATTTCGCGGATATCACGCGATCGGGATTGATACCGTCGCATGCATCGTGAATGACATGATCACCTGTGGAGCTTTGCCTGCCGTTGTCGCGATGCACGCGGGTGTCGGAAGCTCGAATTGGTTCGACGTCGCCCATCGCGGTGAGGATCTCGCCGCCGGTTTCGCCGAAGGATGTCGGCTCGCCGGCGCTGCGTGGGGCGGGGGAGAGACGCCAATGCTCAAAGGAGTCGTCGAGCCGGATGGAATCGTCCTCGCCGGCTCTGCGTGGGGATTCATTCGACCGAAGACGCACAGAATCAAGGGCGACGTTCAACCCGGGGATTCGATGATCTTCCTGAGGAGCTCGGGCGTTCACGCCAATGGCCTGACGTTGTGCCGGAAGATCGCAGACGCTCAGCCCGATCGCTATCTCACGCGGCTCTCCGATGGGATGACGCTCGGCGAATCGCTTCTTGCTCCGACGACGATTTACGCCCCGCTCATCCGCGACTGCCAGCAAGAGGGAATTGCGCTGCGCTACGCGATCAACGTGACGGGTCACGGTTGGCGGAAAATGATGCGACTCGATGCTCCACTTTGCTATCGCGTTGACGAGCCCGGCGTTGTCTCTTCGCTGTTCGAGTTTCTCGTGGGCAAAGCGGACATGACGCCTGAGGACGCATACGGGACCTTCAACATGGGCGTTGGATTCGTGGTCATTGTGCGGCCGACCGATGAACGTCGGGTTCTTGATCTCGCTCAATCCGCGGGGCTCTCAGCATGGAAAGGGGGTGTCGTTCTGGACTCACCTCAGGGACGTCGAGTCGATGTCCCTTCGCTGAAAATCTCCTTTCTTTCCGATGCGTTGCAGGTCCGGGGCTAACGTTCGGGCGGAAGTTGATTACTTTTTTCGCTCCGATCCGATGGCGTTGAGCATCACGATTGCCCCTGTGATCCCCACAACAGAACCGGTCGTGGGCTTGGGCAGGGAGTGCGGAATATTTCCGGCGAGTATTGAGCGCACCGCGCTTCCCTGTTAGAAACCGTCCGTCGCGCGCGGCATTTCGCCTCGCTCGAGCAGAATTCTGAAGTGCGTCTTAGGAGTAAAATATATGCGTCGACTATCTCTCTCTCTCGTGGCTTTGCTGCCACTTCTCATCGCGGCTCCCGCCGAAGCGTTGATCATCTCGGCAACCGAGGTGATTGAGGACCTCACGCCTCAGTTGGATCCGTTCTCGCGTGATTTGCGCCGGACTCGGTTCAGCACCGTGCTGCCTGCGTCTGTGACGAACAACGACGCAACGATCGTTGCTCAGAACAACGTTGATGGCGACTTCGGAATCTACAATTTCGACAACGTCTCCTATCAGCACAACGTCAACTGGAGCACCCCTCCGGCGCTGACCTACCTGGCGGCGTCGCTTCAGATCGAAGCGTTCGGCCCGGACGGTGGCAATGACAGCGTGTTCTCGGAAACCATCAACCTCGGTTCGTTGGTCTCAGACGGCTCGCTCCTCGACTTCTTCACGACCACGGTCTTCGCGTTCAACAACCAGGCTCAATTGAACCTGTTGCTGGCCGATGGGATCCTGAACGTGACGGTGAACAAGGTCGGATTCCTCGATGCGGTTTCCGTGACAAAGTCGTCGCTGACCGTTCGCTACGAAGCGGTTCCGGAACCGGCAACTGTCGCGCTCCTCTCTTCGGGATTGCTCGGTGGTGCGTTCTTCCGCCGCCGCCAAGCTCGCGCCTAATGTGACGAGCTGACGGAAAGCCCTCGGTCGGGAAACTGACCGGGGGCTTTTTTTTGCCCACGGTCGGGGGATATTCCTCTCTTGGTTGGCGGCTCAGGATGCGACGGTCGCTGCGGAAGATACTCTTCAAACACGCCGTTCATCGTTGTCATGACCACAGCGTCGCCGCCTCCGATCTCCGTTGAGTCGGCGGGAAAGCGATACGTTCCGAGGACACCTTCGACGCTGAGGGTGGATTTCGGGGAGGCAAAGTTGACTCCTTTTGACAGCGCTTGCGCAAGTACCATCAACGCGTCGTAACCTTCTGCCGCATAGACTGGAGGCGGCGTTCCAAAGCGCTCGGAATACCGTCGCTTGAATCCTTCATTCTTCACTGCGGGGTAAATGCCGAACGCTCGCCGGTATGGCGATTTGTCTCGCGCGAGCTTCCAAGCGGCATCCAGGTGCTGGCTTGTGACCAGAGTGAGGTCGACCCGTTGCACGCTCATCTCTCGAGTGAGCATCTCCAGGAACTCGTAGCTAAAAAAGACGCAGACCGTGTCTGCGCCGCTCTTCGCAAGGCGCGTGACCATCGTCTTCAACGATGCGTTCACATCGTCGTAGCTTGGTTCCTCCGAGAAGACGATTTCGATGTGCAGCTCTTGCGCGAGTTCCTTGACGACGGTCGCATGCGCAAGCGTGAACGCAAACGCTGGCGTGAGTAACGCGATTCGCTTTGGCTTCTGAACACGGAAGAATTTCCGAAGCGCGGCCTTCGTCGCTTTCATCCCCAGGGCGTTCGTGAAGATATACTTGGAATGCCGCGCAACCGGCGGCATGAGCTCGACGGGGTTCGTCATCGTTATAAAGGGCATCTTCGATCGGTCGACGAGAGGGTAGAGCGGCTCGGCGAGGAAATCCCACGTTCCTCCAAGAAGAGCGGAAACCCGTCGAGAGCTGGCGAGCGCGTGAAAGGCGGTGACCGCCGATGCCGGATTAGTCTGATCGTTCTCGACGAAGAGCTCGACGTGCAGCCCAGATTTTTCCAGCTCGTCTCGAGCCATCAGGGCGCCGTTCAGCCAGTTTGTGCCTTGCTCTTGTGCGAGGCCCGTTGTGCTCGCGATCGCGCCAATTCGAACTGGGTTGCGAGCATCGCCCGCGGCAAACGGCGCTTCGGCGAGGAGAGTCGAAGGCGATGCCGCCAGGAGCGTCGTCACCACACCCAATCTGCCGATGAACTGACGCCTCAGCACGTGACACCTGGCGACGGGAGTGGAAACCGGGACGAGGCGAGTGGAACGCCGTCTCCCTCCACGATGCAAAACTTCGAGTCTCGCTGCGCGGGTGCGAACCCCGCGTCTCGAATGGCATCGATGAGCTCTTCTGCCGTCATCGACCACTTCTGCTTCGTCGGTGCTCCGGCTTGAGACACGACGTTCTCCTCCATCATCGTGCTTCCAATATCATCACATCCGAAGCTTAAACCGAGTTGTGCGACTTCGATGCCGGCGGTCGGCCAACTCGACTGGTGGTGAGCAATGTTGTCGAGAAATACCCGCGCCACGGCGAGGTTGCGGAGATAGTCGCTGATCGATGCGCCAAATTCGCGTCGATGACGGCTGCGGCCCATCGATGTGTTCTCATTGAATTGCAAGGTCCACGAGATGAATGCGTTGAATCCCTCCAACCCTCGCGCGATCGACCGATTCTGCAAGTCCCGAAGTCGCTCCAAGTGGTTGAGCCGAGCGTCGATGTCTTCCCCGAATCCAATGACCATCGTTGCTGTCGTCGTGAGCGAGAGCGACTGTGCGACCTCCATCACCGAGATCCATTCGTCAGCAGAGATCTTCTTTGGGCTGACGCGCTGGCGAACTCCATCGTCGAGCAATTCCGCGCCACCTCCGGGCAAGCCATCCAATCCGACAGACTTCAATTCCGAGAGGATCGCCTCATAGCTTTTCCCCGATACGCGATGCATCGGCTGGATCTCTGATGGCGAGAATGCGTTCAGCTGTATGGGGTAACGGGAACGGATCCAAGAGATCAGCTCCACGTAGTACGCATAGGGAAGCTCATCGTTGTGCCCACCCTGAAGCAGTATTCGTGTTGCGCCGTGTTCGAGAGCTTCTTCGATTTTTCCAGCAAGTACCTCGCGCGAAAGTACGTATGACTCGGGATGTGATGACCGCGGTCGATAGAATCCGCAGAACGTGCAGTCAGTGTTGCACACGTTTGTGTAGTTGATGTTCCGGTCGACCAGGTAGGTGACCGTGCGCTGAGGGTGCGTTCGATAGCGCACCGCGGCGGCAAGGCGGGCGACCTCGAGCAGTTCCGGGTGCTCGTACAGAGAGCGTGCATCCTCACGAGAAATTTGCGACCCGCGCGCAATTTTCTCCTGAATTTCTCGTAGGTTAGCGCCCATTGTCATGTCCCTCGCCGTGCCGTTGGCCGAATTCTACTCCAGTGTTACCGTGTGATTCCGCGTCTGTTCGAGCCGAAACGTCCAGGAATCCGAGCCTTTGAAGGGCTCGTGCCATTTTCACGGCTCACGGGCCATAACCTTACCCCGAACAGTTCGTGAATTGAAGCGAGCGTTTCCTCCACGCAGCGCTCAGCAGTAGGGTTCGAGGGACATCACGACCAGCTTTTTCCGAGGGGAAGATTGCAGCATGTTGCAAACCGAACACCAAAGTCAGCCCGCCGACATTACCATCTACCATTCGCCCGATGCGGATGACGCGTTCATGTTTTACGGAATTGTAAGCGGGAACGTCGAACTCCCAGGCGTCAATTTGCATAGCGCGCTCTCAGACATCGAATCGCTCAACCACCGGGCGATACGAGGTGAAATCGATGTCACCGCGATCTCCGTGCATGCGCTCGCTTATTGCGGGGCGGAGTACGCTGTCCTTTCGTGCGGTGCGTCGATGGGGGGTGAGCACTATGGTCCACGCCTGGTCACCACCGACCCCAGCGTCATGCAGAAACCGAATCTCAGAATTGGCAGCCCCGGCGAGCTGACCTCTGCGACGCTCGCGCTTCGTCTCTACCTCAAAGAGAAGGGAATGGACGCTGAGATCGTTCACCTCCGTTTCGATGAAGTGGAGGGGGCTGTTGCCGCCGGAACGGTCGACGCCGGCGTGATCATCCATGAAGGACAGTTGACGTTGGAGCGCGCGGGGTTTGCCGTTGCGGTCGACCTCGGTGCGTGGTGGTGGAATCGCACTGGCGGACTTCCTCTTCCATTAGGCATTAACGTTGCGAAAAAATCTCTCGGATTGCCGCTCATTCGCCAGGTGAGCAACGCGCTTCGGGAGAGCGTATTGTTCTCCATGCGTTATCGCGAAGAAGCGCTCCAATACGCACTCCCTTTTGGTCGGGGCATTGCGTTGAGTGATGCGGATGAATTCGTCCGAATGTATGTGAACGAAAGGACGCTGAATCTCGGTGAGCAAGAGAGGGCGTCAATTGTTCGATTTCTTCGCGAAGGTGCTGAGTGCGGCTTCGTCCCGGCGGTGATCGCCCCTGAGTTCATAGCGGCCTAGCGAATGAAACAATTCCCGGACGCAATAGAAGAGAAGGTGAACGCGGGGATTCGACTCTCCGCCGAGGAGGGCCTTTATCTTCTTGAGAATCCCGACTTCACATTGGTCGGCCGTCTCGCAAATACACTTCGAGAGCGGCTGCACGGCGACGTCACCTACTTCAACCGGAATCTCCATCTGAACGCGACGAACGTCTGCGTCGCCGGGT
>JADYYL010000395.1 GCA_020853655.1 Deltaproteobacteria bacterium | reverse complement strand
GGTCAGTTTTCGGTTCTGCTGGAGATGAATATTCCTGCGGCGGTGTAAGACAAAGTGACCAAACCCGATAGGGCGATCGTCCTCTTCCCTACGGCGGAACAAAGAACCCGACTTTGTGGACTTGTTTAACCACTTGAATTCGCTCACTTTGAAAGAGCCCGGTGGTAGAGTTTGATCTCAGTCAAGATAGTGGAGCAATGTCACCTTCAATCCAGATAAGAGTTGGCAGGAAATGCCACGTTCGGAGCAGTTATGAAAAATTTGATGTTGATAGGGTTACTCGCGTTCGGGATGACCGGATGTGGAGCGGTGGACACCTCGTCGGGTAGCGACGCAGGATCCAGAGGGCGGCTCTCGGATGCCGCTGCATTGCATGAGGCGGAAGACTCTGCTGACACACACGCCGGATTTAGTCGTCACGGCCGGTCGAGCATGACCCGCGAACGGGTTCGCACAAGCAACTAGTCACTTTTGACAGAGCCCCGAAACGGGGCTCTGAACGAATCGAACTCCATCGAGTCGGCTGCTACAAAGTCGACTCGGATTGGAGGATCACGGCTTTGCTATTGTCAGGCATTCTGCACCTCGTGCTGGGTGGCGCCGACGATGCTGAGTGAGGTGTGTCTTGGTGTGGGGCTGCAAAGCCCACCTCTGCGCCTCCCCAAAACTCCACGACATCGCGTCTCTCCTGGGTGGAGCGTTTACATCGCGACTTCGGCTCGGATGCCAAGCACGGTTGCGTTTTCAACTCCGTCGACCGTCCCCGGATCGACGATGTATTGGATATCGCCGGTGAGTGCAAACCACGGCACAATTGAAGCTTTGTAATTCAATTCAATTGCGGTCTCCGCGCGCGAGAATTCCTCGCTCGTGTCGACAAAGTCCCCGCTATTGCGAGCATGCGCAACGCCAAACGAAACCGCGTCTTCGTCGCGCGACGGGATTGGTCCGACGTACTGTAGGCCGCCACCGAAGTAGGAGCCGATCTGATTTCGGCTCGGAGATGCAAAGCCAACCTGCAGAAAGGCACCAAGTCCCTGATTCTCATCTTCCTCAGCTGTCAGACGCTTTTCCGCGATGAAATACGCGCCGCCATTCTCGTCTCGAACATTGCCTTGGAAATCCTCGAACTCGGCCGTGTGCCACCAACCGCCGAGAGCGGCCTTCGAGTAGCTCGGACCCTCCGGTCCGACAAAGCCGGCCTCGAGTGCGTAAAACAGTCCGTCATCAGTGCGCAGATCGATGTGCGTGCCACGTGGGTTGTTTGGATCGCCTGGCACGCCGTCATAGAGCGCGCCTTGCGCATACATTCCAGACTCTGCGCGGTACCGGACTCTGGTCGCGAGCGACGTGGTGGCGAAAATCGAGGGACCAACTTGCGAAACGTCTACTGAGATCCCGAACGAACTGTTGATGAGGTTTCCAGCGAACTCGAGTGTCTGGAACTCGGAGTTGAAATCGTGAAGCCCGGCGAGCACGCTCCATCGATCGTCGGCAAACGATTGCTCGTACCACGCTTCGTAAAGTTTGAATGATTCGTCGGTCTGGATGTTATCCGATGCCTGCGTGTCACCGACGTTGTCTTGTGGCGCTTCGCCGGTGTTCCCCAGCGCATAAAGAAACACCGTTCCTCCCGCGGGGCCACCGAGTTTCTCGAGGTCGAACGATGCGGTGAGATCGTAGTTCCCGAGCGCTGCTGTCTGCCGCTTAAGCCCGCCGTGAACGTTCGAGATAGAATCGTAAGTTAAAATGGACTCTATCGTTACACCGTTTTCCGCAAGCCGCTTCCGCGCGCCTCCGAAATCGCCAAAGAGCGTGTCCGAACCTTCTTCGGCCTCTTGCGCGGGGGACGCAGAATCCTGCGCCGATGCGACAAGGGGAGAAGCGGTGATTGCGAGGAGAGCGGCTGAGAGGGCGAACTGTTTTTTCACGCGACGATTTCCCGTTTCGAGTTGATCTCGATCAGCAGACTCGTCTTTATCTCGATCGTCCTTGAATGGAATTTCATCTGGAAGATTCTGCACGCCCGCGAGGGAAATTGAACAGCGCGAACTCGCACGATAAATTCTCAGAACAATCTTCTCCTGTCATCCCGGGATGACAGGAGATTAGAGTCTCAGCTCGCGTCCCGCGCGATCCCCATCCGCTATGCGTTGTCGGGGGCGGTTGCTTCAGCAATTTTCGATGCGCCGTGATGAATCGTTTGGAATGCACGAAGCGCTTTGCGCAACCACGATACCACGCTGACGGCGAGCCACGTCGACCACAACAACATCATCGCGCGCCAACACCACATCGGTAGCGAGATGACCCACGGTTGCGGAAGAGTGGATGTCGCATGATCCACATACCAGCGCAGCACTTCCGCGTTCGATTGGTTCCCGACGATGAGCATCGGAGGCTGGATGACGAGTCCGAAGCGCACCGCTTCATAGAGGAGCGTCAGTGAAACGAGAGTCAGCCCACCGAAAACGACAGAGATCGCCATCGGTTTGCACCATGCCAGACGATCCCGACAACGAGGGAGGAGGTTCAAGCTCACGAGCCATGCAAGTGGAATGAGGAGCAGATACGTCGGTAGTGTCGTGAGCCCGATCGAGAGAAGCACCGCGCTCACGCGACTGAGCGGAAGAGCATTGATCCGAACGAGGAACAGTGAAATGGCGGCTACGAAGACGAGCTTTGCCCAAAATAGTACGGCTGGACCCCACTGCAACCCGCCGACCCACAGGAGCCAGCGATCAGCAGATGGCCTCACAACGACGGTAAGGTTGTTCGTCGGTGCATCGACCGTAATGCTGGGAACCACTTCACGTAGCTGCGCCTGCCAATCGACTTCGTACCCAACGTTGATCGCGTGAGCGCCGGGCGCCAGCAAAAAGGAGAGGGCGTTGTCCTGCATAACCTCGCGACCGCTCTGTCCATCAAGCGTCGTTCCCTTCAACCTCGAACCTGGCGGGAGCGATAGATTGAACGTCGACTGCTGGGTGGCACGCAGTTGCACGTCAATCGCGCCGCCCAACATCGTCGAGCCCCAGCTGGAGACGTGTTGGACGGAATCGACCGTCAGCGTTTCGCCCGGTGAGCCGACAAGGGGCTTAAGTTGAATCCGGACTTCGTCGCCGGGAAATGGATACCAGATGGAACGATCGCGCCCTTCGGTGACGCTGAACGTCGGAGCGAGTCCCTCCACGTCGCAGACCACAAACGGCGAACATTCGGTCGTCCAAACTTCAGAGAGCTGCTGCGAGGGTTTCGAAACGAGCTTCAGTTCCTCAAAAGCGGCGAGCGAGCTCGTGTAGTTGACGGTGCTGACGCCAATTCCGAAGCGCGCGGACACAACGCCCCCTTCGGATGTCACCGAACCAGTCGTGACCCGTTC
>JADYYL010000394.1 GCA_020853655.1 Deltaproteobacteria bacterium | reverse complement strand
GGAAGCAGTGCCCACGGCCGAGATCTTTCCGGAGGTTGGAATGCGGACCGTGTTCTTCTCGAGCGCGGCGAGCATTGATCCTGACGGATCTATCGCAAGCGTCCTTTGGAGCTTTGGTGACGGAGAGACTTCAACCGAAGCAGATCCAGAGCACACGTATTCGCGCAACGGCACGTATACTGTACGACTCGTCGTGACGGACAACGAAGGCGAGACGGGAGAGTCCGAGTTCTCGCTCGATGTCGATGTCGTCTCGCGGAGCATTATCGCGGTCGACCAGATTCAACTCGAGATGGTTCTTCGAAACGGTGCACCTTCTATCCGTGCGACAGTGACGGTCGTCAATGGTGCCGGCGAGCCGATGCGGGGTGTCTCCGTCACTGGTCGATTTGCTGGCGTCGTGCGTGGAGAGGTCACAGGCGTAACGAATGCACGTGGCAAGGCTGTCCTCAACTCGCTTCCGGCGACTCGAGGTGGCACCATCAAGTTCTCGGTACGTTCTATTCGCAAGGCCGGCTACGACTACGGCAAGGGTCGAAACGTCGAGTCTTCAGAAGCGCGGGATGTTCCTGCTCCCCGGCGTCGACGCGGACGATAGCGGACCCCCTGGCGAAAGGTAGCTCCAGGACCTCGGCGCGCTCTCCCTGCCACGAGGAGTTGTCACTCTGACATCGATGCCGCCGAAACGCTGCGGCTCTCCGTGACACGGTGACCGCTATCATGGATGGGCGGGTCTGCGACGGGTTACTGAGGGGATCAATGTATCCTCTTTGGTGATCCCCATGCCCCAGCGAACATCTCGTCAGCCAAAAACAAGATCAGCAAACCGGAAGCAGACAAACCGCAAAGAGGCCGATCCATCTCCAGGGGCGAAGGGTCCTGTGCGTTATGCTGTCGTTGGGCTGGGGCACATAGCACAGAACGCAATTTTGCCTGCGTTCGCCCGAGCTCGCAGATCACAACTGGTGGCGCTCGTGTCAGGGGACGAGAAGAAGCTTCGTCAGCTCGGCAAGAAATATGGTGTCGACAAACGGTGCTCGTACGAAGATTACGATGAGCTTCTCGAGAGCGGTGAAGTGGATGCAGTGTTCATTGCTCTTCCAAACTCTCTGCACAAAGATTACACCGTCCGAGCTGCTCAACGTGGTGTGCACGTCCTCTGCGAAAAGCCTCTCGCGATGACCGAGAAAGAGTGTCAGGCGATGATCGACGCGGCGCGGGCGAATGATGTGCGGTTGATGACCGCCTATCGCCTGCATTTCAACCCTGCCAATCTCGACGCGATGGCACGGATTCACGACGGTGAGATTGGAGATCCGAGGACGTTTCTCTCTTCTTTCTCCTATCAGGTGAAAGAGGAAAATATCAGACTTGATGGGGCGCTCGGAGGCGGAGCCTTGCGGGACATTGGGATCTACTGCCTCAATGCCTCTCGCTATCTCTTTCGCGATGAGCCCATCGCAGTCTTCGCGATGATGAACTCATTTGATCCGCTGGGGAAGGAACGTTTCGCGGAGGTTGATGGTACCGTTCATGTCATGCTCCGCTTTCCGGACGAACGAGTGGCGATGTTTTCCGCAAGCTTCGCAGTCGAGGCAACGGCGTATTTCGAAGTTCTTGGTTCCCGCGGGAGGCTGCGGCTCGATCCCGCATATGAATATGCCGAGCCGCTCGGGATGGAGATCTCCATCGGGGGGAAGACCCGGAAGAAAAAGTATGCCGACACTGATCAGTTTGCCGCCGAACTCGAGTATTTCTCTAACTGTGTTCTTACGGAGAAGGAACCCGAACCTGGGGGGATGGAGGGGCTGGCAGATACTCGGATTATCACGGCGATCGAGAAATCTGCCACGACGGGTCGATATCTCGAATTAAAACCCGTCCGAGAACCTTCCCCTGAGAAGCGTCAGAAGAGGAGTATTTCCAAGGCCTCTTCCCGGCCGGCTCTTGTCCGCGCCCGTTCCGCGAGCTGACGCATGCGCCGAGGTTGACCTACGGGCGGCTGAACGCCCATTCGTCTCGGGAATTCCCTTCTTGTTGTGCAGCATGCGGAAGATCCGCGCGCGAATTGGCGCGGGGAGGAGTATGATGCCCGCATGAAAAAACTACTCGTTGCTACTGACTTATCTGTCGCGTCCAACGCGGCACTTCGTTTCGCTCAGGAGCAGGTGGGCGCTCGTGGGGATGAGATCGAAATCGAGCTCGTGACAGTCATCGAAGACCTGAGCACCGCGCTCGTCACCTTCGAATTTGGCGTCGCGCCTCTCGTCTCCGATTCGACGTATCACGACCTGCAACACGCGGCGTCGCAGAGGTTGGAGTCGCTCGCTGCAGAGTATTTCCCAGAGAGGAAAGCTCGGGTCGTCGCGTTTCGTGGCTCAAGCTCTGTAGCTCAAGACCTTGCTCATCATGCTCGGGAAACCGGAGCAGACGAGCTCATCGTCACCACTCATGGGCGCTCCGGTGTGGCCCACTTCCTGATGGGCAGTGTCGCGGAAGAGGTGGTTCGGCAGGGCATCTGTCCCACCTTTGTCGTTCCCCTCCGAGAGGGCTCGCAAGAATCCATGCGCAATGCGCGCGGCGCGGCTCCAATCCTGGTCCTGACCGATTTCTCCCCCGAGTCGACGGTCGTCTTCCCCTATGCGCGAGAGCAATTCGCCGCGTGTCGCTCTCGGGGTTCCGAGC
>JADYYL010000393.1 GCA_020853655.1 Deltaproteobacteria bacterium | reverse complement strand
GCTCTCGGTGAAGGCGATGGGATTGAGCACTGGAAGGGTGAGCCAAGAATTACGTCTGCTTGATGAGCATGGTCACGAGATACCCACGCTCTTCTCGATCGGTCCCGTTGTTCGCGCCGAGTTCTTAGAAAGCACTGCCGTTCGCGAAATTCGCATGCAGGCCGAGAGCGTTGGTCGCACAATCGCGGAAACTATTTTGAGAGACTCAGCGTCTTCTCGATCATCCTTGTGATGGCTCGCTCGCCGTTCAGCGCAGCGACCTGCTCGAGCGGAAACCAGTCGGCGCCCTTCGTCTCGACAACGCACGGAGCGAGTTGCCGGGACTTGGCGCGAAAGAGATAGCGCATATCGTAATGTTCATGTTCCGGTTCGCAGGTGTTTGCCGGGATTCGGTGAATGTCGAGGTCGAAAGGCAGAGGCTCTGTGGAAGAGCCGAGAAGTTCAATCTCGATTACGCCGGTTTCCTCCGCAATTTCTCTCAGCGCCACACGCTCTACAACATCGTCACCGTCGGCATGCCCGCCAGGCTGGAGCCATTTGTCGAGCTTGCGGTGATGGAGGAGAAGGACGTGTGAGAGGTCCGGAGAAAGTACCCAACCAGATCCGGTGATGTGCCCAGGGAAAGAGTCGCGGTGGTAGCAGAACGGGAAATGACGCTCGAGTTCCACGAAGCGCTCAGCGACCCCGGATTCCTCGGGATGGAGTGATACATAGCGGGACATGAGTTGCTCAAGCTTCATGTTCGAGTCCGTCAGGAGAGGAGAAGCGCGGCGCCGTGCAGATAGGCAAGGGCGTTCCGGACTTCGGGTTCAACGAGCTGTGGCGGTAGGAGCTGGGGTTTTATTGACTTCACTGCCGCAACGACATCTGCCAACGCCTTTGTCCCATCACACTGCGCGAGTACGGCTCGCTGAATAGGTGTCGGACTTACTGGGTCATGAAGAAGATTCGTCACGAACCCTTCAGACGTCGCCTGCTGTCGCGTATAGGCGAGCGCCTTTGGATTCGGCTCGACCTTCTCCGCGATTGGAGGATTCACCGTCCGGAAATCGCAGAGTTCTGCGAGAAACAACTTCATCAGTCCTGCCTTCAATGCGGAGCGCTGAGCATCGAGACGCGTGCTGTCACCGAGTCGCGCGATTGCGGCATCGAAAAGCACATCGAAGGAAAGTGCCCGCGGAAATACGTCGATCAGCGCCTCGACGGCGCGGTTGAGTATCGGGACACCTCCTTGCAGTGCTCCGCCATTCGGATGAGCGTAGCGGTCCAGTTCCCCGGGGCGCGAGGATTTCTTCATCGGACAAGCGATGGAAAAATGTTCAATGCGTTCCGGGTTCAGCTCGCGAGAAATATGAACGGAATCGTGAACTAGCAGAGTCCTGCGGAACATTCTGTTCCGCAGGAAATCCATATACTGCTCGAGCTGCACGATGTCGGTCGAGAATCGACCGAGCATCTGCTGCACTTCGGGGGAGAACTCTTGGGGAACGAGCTTCGCGACTTCAGAGTCTCCGAGATACTGCAGGCCGGCGTTCGCGGCGAGGGCGGCAAAGTCTGCAAAATAGACTGGATCGTTATATCGCTCGAGGTAGTCGTGGTAGAGGTGCCAATCAGGACACTGCTGAATCGTCTTTTCCTCTCGCGCCAGAACGGTGCGGTAGACGGGATCGCGCTCGGTTGCATTCTCCGCGATAAACTTCATGATCGCGCGCGCTTGATGCACAAAGAGTTTCGGCTCTTGATACTTCGCGCCGTGAAAGCGCATTAACTCGCGCGCAAGACCGCGGAAATGCCATCCCGGCATACAGTTGTAGCTGACGTAAGCGATGCCATTGGGATTGAGATTCTGTTTGCAGATTTGCAAGATGCGCTGCCGAACCTCGGGTCCGACCCAAGAATAGATTCCATGGCAGATGATGTAGTCGAAGGTTCCGAGTTCCGCGCCCGCATCGGTAATGCTGAGTTGCCGAAGGAGCACATTGGAGAGCCGAAGGGACTTGATGGTCTGGAGTCCCTTGCCAATGGCTTGTGGTGAGAGGTCGATACCAACGCACGAACTGTCGGGATAAAGCGCGGCGATGGGGATGATGTTCGATCCATCTCCTCCGCCAAGCTCAAGGACTCGGGCTCGCTCGACGGGAGTCGGGTCAAGGCCGAAAAGGCGCCCCACAGTGGCCAGCGCATCTGGATGACTCTTGCGGTAAGGATGGTTCTCGTATGGAACTTCATCATATACGGTTCGGAGTGCCGGGTCGGTGAACGACGCCGGGTCAGTCGTGTCGAGAACGGCTGTTCCGGAGGAAGGATTGTGAGCCATGAACGTCTCAGCTGACGGCAAAATTGATATGCGGAGCTCTTCGAACAGTGCCACGAGTCTATCTCTCGAGCAATCAAGTTGGGGAGCGCTCGCGCCGCGACGAAAGCCGCTCGATCTCGATGACGGACTCTTGATTGCATCTCCAGTGTTTTGAGGCCCGATGCCAGAGCTTCCCGAAGTAGAGACCGTCGCACGCCAGCTTGATCGTCGCATGCGTGGCGCGCGACTCCGAGATATTACCGTCCTCGACCGAAAGCTTTCGACTGACGTTCTTGAGGCAACCGGTGGTCGCATCGTTCGAATCTATCGTTCGGGGAAGCAGGTCGTCTTTGAGCTCGGCTTCGGCCGTGCCGCGCCGCGTTTTCTGGTCGTGCATTTGCGGATGACCGGGCGGCTTGTGTGGACTGATCAGAAAGGTTCCTACGACTCCGAAGGGATGATGACGAACGACGGTTTTGACGCGAGCACGAAGTCGCTTCGAGCCAAGCTCCGCTTCGACCGAGGCGAGTTGTTCTTCTTCGACACGCGACGATTCGGCACACTTACCCACCATTCGAATGTCAGCGACTTCGCGCCACGCGGCGTTGAGCCACTCTCGGCCGATTTCACGACGGAGCAGCTTCACGCGATGCTGCGTCGAGCGAAGCAGGGCGTGAAAGCCTTCTTTATGAGGCAAGATCGGATTGTCGGCGTGGGAAACATTTACGCGTCAGAGATTCTCTTTCGAGCGGGAGTCAGCCCAAAGCGGAGCTGCCACACGCTCAAACGCGCAGAAATTGAAAAGCTCTATGCCGCCCTGCGCAAGGTGTTGTCCGACGCGATTGCGCATTCGGGAACGACATTCTCGGATTATCGTGACTCGCATGGCAAGTCGGGCTCCTATCAGTTCCGTCTTGCCGTCTACGACCGGCAGGATGAGACTTGTCGGAAATGCCGGCAGGCCAAGATCCGGCGGATTGTTCAACAGCAGCGCAGCACATACTTCTGCCCGACGTGCCAGCGCTAGGGAAGCTCTGATGAAGTCGATCTCGGCGCCATGCTTCGTTGCGGGAGATGCCTGCGGTGCTCGTGTATAAGAATACAGTCCGCTCCTCGGCATTCCCGCGCTTCGTCTGGCACTCGACCTCAACTTCATCAGAGCTTCCCTAGGGCAGGAAACCCGCCGGGGGCAGTTACAAATCGTAACGAGGAGCCGTGCTTTCTTGAATCAGGCTAAGCTGCTCTCTCAGGTCCTGAATTTGTTCTTGCCAGTAGCGAGGTGTCCCGAATGAGGGAAAGACCTTGGGGAAGGCCGGATCGTCCCAGCGTCGAGCGATCCAGGCGGCGAAATGGATCAGGCGCAATGCGCGTAACGGCTCAATGAGTTGAAGTGTTGATCGATCAAACACGCGCATTTCTTCATATGC
>JADYYL010000392.1 GCA_020853655.1 Deltaproteobacteria bacterium | reverse complement strand
CTCGTCGTATTGCTGTCGCTGGCCGGTCTACCATTCGTCAAAGTCGGCGATGACGTCCGCTTGCTTGACCGTCGCTCTCCAGAACTTGCTGCCGACGAGGCCGCGATACGAGAGACGATCGGCGGGTTCGACACACGGACTGTGTTTATTGTCTCAGGATCAACCGTCGACGAAGTACTGCAACGAGACGAGATTCTCTCCTCCACGCTCGAGACACTTCAGCGTGAGGGGCGCATTCAAAGCTTTCAGGCCCTTTCACAGTTTGTCCCATCCGCTTCGACCCAGGTTCGCCGACGCGACGCCTTGCGTTCCTTCCTGCGGTCTCGAGAGGAAGAGATCGATGCGGCGTTACAGACCCTCGGGTTTCGCTCGCGCTCGATGGAGGGACTTCGCGATGAAGCCTCCTCGACATCACATACGAATCTGGAGCTCGAGCGCTTCCTGAGCTCGACCGCATCGCTTTCCGTTCGACACCTGTGGCTTGGCCAGGTTGGCGGGTCGTATGTTGCCCTCGCGACCGTTGATGGCACCAACTCCGCCGCGCAGCTCGATCGATTGGCGTTGCCCGCCGGTGTTTTCTTCTCAGATGCGGTGGCCGAAACCTCAGACATTCTTCGGACGTATCGACGCCATGCAACGCTCGCCATCGTAGGCTTCTACCTGCTGATCTTCGCATTTGTCATTCGACGCTACGGCCGAATCCACGGGCTGCTGGCCTTTACTCCTGCTCTTCTCGCGGCGCTTCTTTCGATTTCTATGCAGGGGATCCTCGCCCAGCCCGTCAATCTGTTCTCGGTACTGTCGATTCTGATCATCTTGGGCCTGGGCATCGACTTCACTATTTTCCTCCTTGAGGGCGAAGACCAGGAGAACGCGACAATGCTGGCAGTGATTCTCTCCGGTCTGAGCACACTGCTCTCTCTCGCGCTGCTCGCCTTTTGTACCTCTCCGGTTCTACAGTCGTTTGGCCACAGCCTGTTCTTCGGAACGGCAACGGCCGTCCTTCTTTCTCCCATTGTATTAGTCGCTCCTCGTCGTCATGTTCAACGAAGGAGGCGGTTATGAGAGTTTTGTACTCGCTGTCGTTCGTAGCAATGATCGGCTGCTCTCTCCATTCAACGGTTCGGAAATTTCCCCCGCACTGTCTTTCGATCGATCCACACGCACCACTATCCGCCGAACTGTTGATCGAGGAAGAGGGTGTTCGTTCAAGCTTTCAGGTTGCGGCGGAGTGGAGTTCTCAACGGTTCGTTGCCGTCGGATTCACTCCTTTCGGGACACGCGCGTTCCTCTTTGAGAGAAGTGCCACGCATCGCCGCTTCGTGCTCGAACCCGCAGCGGGATTGCATTCTCAGCCCGAGTTGCTCGAAGTGCTCATGGACCTGGCATTCTCCAAGCCGGGACCGTGGACGAAGGATTCGAATTGCCGTATCCGAATGGAGCGAGATTCCCTCGTGATCGAAGGCCATGGCGACATTGCGCGACGTGTCGAGCGGCAGGAACGTGGGTTGAGACGCGTCTCTGTGGAGTTCACCGGATCGGCGGTTTCGGCGCAGCTTGAGGAGCGGCCCGACGAGAGTCGGTGAAGATCAGCACGGTTTTGACGGAGCCGTTCGACATTCCCGGCACAATGGGAATCGGCACGCCGTCCACATTCCGATCAAGATCCTGAGCAACGGCGAGTCGCAGTTCTGTCTGCGCCGGCGAGATAGCCCGATACTCGAAGGGAATCCAACCCGAACCGGTCTTCGTTCCGATTCGATATCGGCCGAACGCGGCGAGAGCGCCTTTTCCCCGCGACTCGATCTTCTCTGACACAAACGTTCCCCCTTTCTCAGCAAGCGTCTCGATGAGCGAGGTCACATCAAAAGGGGCTTCTTGCTCCGTCACATGCAGCTGAGGATTCTTGGCGACGAGGCTCAGTTTTGACTGTGCAAGATTCTTGGGGTCAAAATGTAGCTCGCCAGTGATGCCCGATACTTTTCCACGGAAGGAGAGGTACGGCGTGGCCAATTGTACCAGCACCTGAGACCGCGCCACATCGAGCACTTGCCGTGACACCTCGGCACCGGCGGGAACGGCTTGGGAGGCCAGAAGGATGAGGGCGAGAATCCGTTTCATGGGTAACGTCCATTGGCAGAGCGATTCATACGGGAGACACCACAAAGTGCGGTGACCGCGGCGCAGAGAGGAAGCCAGCACACATTCCTCCTAGCCGCCAGGCTCGAGCGGAATGTATAATCCGAACTTTCAAACCGCAAACAGTCACCGATGTTCAAATCGTTTTTCACCAAGCCGCCGGAGACAGGGTTGCCCAAGTGGCCGCCCCTCCCGATGCTCCTTCGTGGAGCATCGCGCGAAACGCTTCTCGTTTCGACGTTCTCAATGCTCGGAAAAGTCGCATCTGCGAATGGAAAAGTGGATCGAAAGGCAAGTGAAGTCATGCGCGATCTCTCGCGCAATGGCCTAACCCTTCGCGAAGATGAAGAACTTGTCGTGCTCAAAGTCTTCCAGAAAGCGTCGCATGGCGTCGGAGATGTCGCGCATCTGGCGGAGCAGTTCGCCGAAGCGGCCGGAAACAGGCCCAAGCTCTACTACGCGCTGATCGAGACTCTCGTCTTCGTCGCCCTCCTTGACGGCGACATCTCCGACGCCGAGCGAGCACTGATCGAGAGCGTGTGTGAGGTTTTCCAGATCCCGACGGAAGAGTTCGACCGACTCCGCAAAACACGAGAGAAGGCGAAGGAGACGGCGACGTTGATTCGCGAGGAGATCGAGCAGCAGCAGACGGAGGCGCAGCGACGGCTCCGGCAGAAGTTCAAGGAATCGACGACGTCGATCCTTGACCGGAGCTATGCACTCCTCGGTGTTGCGGTGTCAGACGAGACTCCGGTCATCAAGAAACGTTACCAGCAGCTCGTCTTCGAAAAGCATCCGGACCGAGTCGCTCTGCGAGAGAAGAACGAAGCGCGTCTCATGGAGGCACGCGAGGAGTTTCAAAGAATCCTCCAGGCCTACTCGCTCATTCGGCGCGAGCGCAAGTTCTAAGGAAATTCTGCAGACATCCCCAGCCGCGGGCTTTATTCAGCCCCGGTCATCACGACGCGCGCCCGAGCAGCGCACATGGTGAGTCGCTTCAAAAAGCTCTGATACTGAATCAGAGCTTTCTTAGGACGATCGTCGAATTTTCGAAGCTACTTTGGAGATCCAAGCGCGCACGGATCCGTAGTCGCGGTCGCTACTCTTGGTGTGCCGAATTCGCGCGGTGCTCGAGACCACGGCCGCCGAGCCAGCACACTCATACGAGCCGCGCATGTAAACATCAGCCGAGGTCGTTCGGGTCCCGTAGACCTTCTTCGGCAGGCTCGTTGCGACTCCGGAAACAGAGCCGCTCGTCCCACGATAGAGGGATTTCCTGGTGGGCGACCGCATGTCGGAGTAGCGCGACATCTCCAGCACGAAACTGCAGGAAGCTCCGGTGGCGTTCTCGACTTCTATCTCTACTTCGAGTTCTCCAGTGCGCTTATTGAAGGCCTTCGTCAGCGACACCGCGGGATCTCCGTCCCGTGGATCGGGGGCGGGGTCTGCGGTACCCGTCGAAAGGCAGGACCCGAAGGTATTCACGTGATTCGCTAT
>JADYYL010000391.1 GCA_020853655.1 Deltaproteobacteria bacterium | reverse complement strand
TCGCTTCCGCGACTCACCGATAAAGACACCGGGCTCAGTCGCTTGACGGGGGGAATCGGAGGACGTGGCCCGGGTGAGACAAAGCTTGAGATCAGCCGTCGTCGAGCGCGGGATCGAATCGCGGACCTCGAACGCCGGATCGATAAGATCGCGTCTCAGCGGGGCGTCCGCCGTCATCTGCGTCAGGAACGTGGCGTGCCGGTCGTTGCGATCGTCGGATACACGAACTCAGGAAAGTCGACGTTGCTCAACGCGCTCACGCGGGCAGATGTGCTCGTTGAGAACAAGCTCTTTGCCACGCTCGATCCGTCGAGTCGTCGCATGCGCTTCCCGAACGATCGCGAAGTCATCTTTGTCGACACCGTTGGATTCATACGAGAGTTACCGGATGAGCTGGTGAACGCGTTCCGAGCGACTCTCGAGGAAGTCGGCGAAGCGGACTTGTTGGTCCACCTTGTCGATGCCTCGAATCCAGACCTTCGAAAGCAGGTCGATGTCGTCAATGGAACCCTCGAATCGCTCGGTTTCGGCTCGAAGCCGAAGGTTCTCGTGCTGAACAAGATCGACCTGATCAGTGATTTCGAAGTTCAAGCGTTACAAAACGCACTCGGCGCGATGTCGGTGTCTGCGACTCGAAGGGTGGGATTTCAAGACCTCGTGCACCGAATCCAGGACGAACTGCGTGATTCGTTTCGTGGAGTCGATCCGGGAGGATTTATCTATCAGCCGCGTTGAGGTTTCGGGCGATTTCGTATCGGACGCTCGCAGTAACTTTGATCTCCTGATCTCGAAAGTCTGCGGGGGGCACTCCCTCCTGTTTCTCTCGGATGAGAAGCGATGCCTCATCATCTGCGGCAACTGCGGTAGCGACGAGTGGTCCGAGAACGACGCCGAGAGTGCGCGCGACGGCTTCTGCCTGGGCCCGCGCCTTCTTCGCCGCGTCGGCGGCACCCTGCGCGATAGCGGCCTCTCGATCTCGAACCATGAACGTCGTCGTCACGAGCGAGCTAGCGCCATTAGAAAGGAGTGCGTCGATCAACTGGCTCGTGCGTTCCGGTCGCCCCGTCTCAACACCAAGATATCGAACTATTCGCACCGGCGACTGAGGCGTGACCGCGCCCGCCCGACCTGTTCCTGAGGAATACTCGCTCGAACGGACAAATACTTTCGCATCATCAGCAACGGCTCTTGCCGCGGATTCTAGTTTCGTTCGGCGTTTCTCGAGCGTCTTATCGGATTCGGATGCCGAGGTGCCTGACTCGTCCAGAACGATGTCGATGACAACACGATCGGGGAGGACCCGGATCCAGCTATCGCCAGTGGCGACGATCTCGGTCCCGTTCGAGTGTCCTACCCCTGTCTGGTCTTGCCCGATTGCGGTCGTAGGTAAGAGGGAGATCGCTATGAAGAGGAAGATTGCTTTCACGGGTGTCCGGGGGTCAATAGCCGGTGATTGCTTCGATATCTTCGCGCGACGAGGGAACCCGGCCGGTGAGAACGTCGTATCCGCGTGACGTGACCAATACGTCATCTTCGAGTCGAATTCCAATGCCGCGAAACTCCTTGGCCACGCTCGTCTCTTTGGGATCAAAATAGAGGCCCGGTTCGATTGTAATCACATTCCCGGCCTCGAGAGGTCGAAGGCGGCCCGCGAGAAACGAACCATTCTTCTGCGAAACAAAAGGAGAGGGGTCGTGGCTGTCGAGTCCGAGCCAGTGCCCGATTCCGTGCATGTAATATTTTTTATAGGTCCCCGCGAGGATCACGGCGCTTGCTGGACCCTTCACGATTTTGGCGTCTACGAGGCCGGTCGACAACTCCTTCACCGCTTTGCGCTGCAGTTCATCGAGCGTGATGCCGGGCCGAATTCGCTTCGTGACATTGGTCAGCGCCGTGTGGACGATCTCGTAGACGACCGCCTGCGCTGGCGAAAAGGCGCCGTTGAGCGGAAGCACTCGCGTAATATCAGCGCAGTAGTGGCCGTAAGTCGCCCCACTGTCGATCAGGATCGCCTCGCTCCGACGAAGTTTTCGCGTGCCGGGACGGTGGTGGAGTGAGGTCGCGTTCGGGCCTGACGCGACGATCGTATCAAACGCGAATCCATCGGCGCCGTATTGCGTAAACAAGCTTTCAAGGCTCCTTGCGACATCGAGTTCGGTCTCGAACTCCGGAAGCATCGGAGAGATGTCGATCAACGATTGACCGGTGATCGCGGCAGCCCGACGCATCAGCTCAATCTCGTGATGATCTTTCACGACCCGCATGTCGTTGAGGATCGCACGGGCGTCCGTCACGGAGAACGGGAGCGGTTCTCTGGATTCCACGGGGCTTCGAAGTGAAGCGAAAACAAGCTCATCGATCGCCCGGATTCCGGCGGGCGAGTAGTATAGTGTGGGATGTCCGAGGACGAGCTCGCGAAACTTGCGCGGGAGCTCGACGAATGGACGAACCTCATCGACCTGAAACGCTTTGCGCGCTTTCTTGAGTCCGAGGCGAGGTCCTTCCCACCTCTCGCGCTGAGGATCGGAGTCTCGCAGGAACAGCACGCTACTGGGTCCGTGGCCATCCGATCGTAAGACCAGCGCAGCCTCGGGTTCGTTGAACCCTGTCAGATAGAAAAAATCAGTGTGTTGGTGAAAGGGGTAGTCCCGATCCCGGCTTAATGTTGCAACCGGATTGGCCGTGAAAAGTGCAACGCCGCCATTGATACGCTTGAGGACTTCCCGCCGTCGTTTCGCGTAAACGGACTCTGGGATGAGGGGGGAAAGCGGCTTGGCCATCGAACACTCTCGATTCTGCGGTTTCGCCCAGATTAATGAACGGATTCCTGGTTGAAAAGCGATTCCTCAATGCGGAAGCAGTCATGAAACTTCGACAAATCCGGGGATGGATGAGAACGAAGTGGGAGACGTCCATTCGAGGCAACGAACACGAGAGCATTTGGCGTGCCTCGCATTTCAGAGTAGATTACCGCGCCCAGCTACCGACGATATGGAATCCCCGCGCATCGATACCGAGCGAAGAGATGAAGTGAGCAGAGAAGAGATGAATCAGATACACGCTACGACGATTCTCGCGGTTCGACATCGCGGAACCCTTGTGTT
>JADYYL010000390.1 GCA_020853655.1 Deltaproteobacteria bacterium | reverse complement strand
GACTATCGCGCGAGGGAGAACCATTCGATGCTCACGATTGGACGATATAACATCCGCAGCTTGGTGCTCGACCGCTTCCGTTTGGACGGTGGCGCGATGTTCGGAAGCGTGCCGAAGACACTCTGGAGCCGCCTCATCCCCAGCGACGAGAAAAACCGTATCCAGCTCTGTTGTCGCGTGCTCGTCGTCGAAGACGGCGTGAATCGCATCCTGATCGATTTCGGCATGGGCCGAAAATGGAAGGAGAAGGAGCGAGAGATCTTCTCGATCGAGTCCGGCAGCAACGCCTCGTTTCAAGAGCTCATCGGCACCCCGACACACATCCTTCTCTCGCACCTTCATTTTGATCATACCGGCGGAATCACCTCGCTGAATGAGAGCGGGAAACCGACGCTCACTTTTCCTTCGGCGACAGTGATCGTCAGCAAACGCAACATTGAGCATGCTCGCACACCTGGAGTCCGCGAGCGCGCGAGTTACCTGGCCGAAAATATCGAGCCCCTCCTTTCCGCGGACCTCTCTCTGACAGAAGACGGCGACGAGGTATTTCCCGGCATCTCGGTTCATCAGTTCCACGGCCACACGCCGGGACTCCAAGGGATTCGAATCTCCGACGGCGGGAAGAGTCTGTGGTATCCGTCAGATGTCATTCCGACTGCGAATCACATCCAAGTGCCTTACGTCATGGGATACGATCTCTGTGCACAAACCGCGATGGAGGAGAAACATCGATTGCTGGATCAGATTGTGGCAGATCGGAGCAGGATCGTTTTCGAACACGATGATTCGACAATTGGAGGGACGCTGACTCTCGGCGCGGATAAAAAGTATCTATTGGCGCCCGACCCTGAGCTCGACGCTCTCGCGCTTAAAGAGCGTCCGTCGCCTTCCGCAGACTAGCTCGCAACATATGACACCAGATCAACGAGCGTTCGATTATCTGTGATGCGCCCCTTCCAATATTTACGTGAGGTCGACTTCGATCCCCCCGAGGATCGAGCGCCGATCTCGCTCGTCCACGACGGAAAGGTTGCAGGCATTCTTGCCCTCGTTGCCCTGCTCTTGAATGGACTCTCGCTCGCAGCACTCGAATTCTTCCGTCACACCGAGGCCGATCGAACTCTCATTTCCTGGGGCATGTATTCCACCGGCGATTACCTCGTCCCCAGTATCCTCGGTTCTCCAATACTCACGAAGCCACCCGCGTTCTACTGGCTCCAGTCGATGTCGATCTCGGTATTTGGCACAACGGCCGAATGGGCCGCGCGCGCTCCGTCGCCATTGTTCGCGGCGCTTCTGACGGCGGTGCAATATCTCTTTCTCCGAGCCGCCGGTGGAACCATCGGCCTCGCCATGCTCGGCGCCGTCATGATCATGACCGGGGGACTTTACCTGGAACTCGCCAACGTGGCGGAAATCGACATGACCTATGGCGCATTTGCAGCCATGAGCTTTGCCTGCTTGTATATTGCGCTCGACAGACAAAGCCTGCGCGCGTTGCTGTTCGGGTATCTCTTCTGCGCGATTGGTTTTCTGGTCAAAGGTCCACCGATCGTTGCTTTCTTCCTCGCCACGGCCGTGCTCTCGCATCTGTGGATCGCCACTCGCTCGTCGAGCGTCACGAAGCCATCGCTTCGATGGATTGTCGTGGTGCATCTACTCAGTGCAGCCATTCTCGTGGCGATCATCGGTGCGTGGATTGCACTGCTCACCGACCGCGTCGGCGTCGACGCATTGTGGCTGCAGTTCAAGACGGAGATCGTCGAGCGGATTGTGATCCCCTCTCACCGTCGACGGGGCGCGCTCTTTTACGTTGTCTCTCTCTGCTCGGCATTGCTCCCGTGGTCACTCGTGGCGCTGCTGTCGAACATATCTCCAACTCGGCGGGAGCTGGGGCTCTCTTGGGTTCCCCCACTCCTCGTCCCCTTTCTCAGCATCGCCGTGTGCTCCGGAGTGTTTTTACTCTCCCTCGCCGAAGGGAAATCGACGCGATACCTATTTCCGCTTTTTGCTCCCGCAATGGCGCTCGCCACTATTGCGATAGCGAATTCGCGCTCACACACTTTGAGTTATCGCATTGCGACGGTAGCTGGATTCATTGCGGTGGGATTGAGCGCGGGACTGCCTTTCGCTTTCGAAGCTCCGTTCATCAGTCGAGTCACGCTCACGATGGCAGCAGGAGTGTTAGGCGTCTCCGCGCTGGTTCTGGCGCTGAATGCACAGCGTCGGTCCGCCCTCGGTACGATGGCTTCTGTTCTGCTCCTCGTTGCCGCCATACGTTTCGGAGAACAAACGGTCTTCGCTCCACTTCGGAATGTGCAACATGGAGTCATCCCGCTCGCCTCTGAGATCGACGCAGTCGTGCCGAAGAGCGCTCCGATCCACACCGTCGAGATTTTTGAACGGTGGATCCCCTATTATCTTCAGCGCGCAGGCCGAACGGTCGAGCGTGCGACTCCGTCCACGGCTGCCTCCATTGCCTCATCGGGTGGTTTCGAAGGACGAGCGTATCTGCTCCTGACCCACATTGAGGAGTTTTGGCGCGTGCTCCAGCTGCAATCGATCGACACGACCACACGGATCATCTTTGATTCGGGAGAGCGCGAAGATCACGTCCTCGTCGTCGAATGCGACGCCCGGGCACTTCCCTACCTGTTCTTTCAGCGGGAACTTCCGGTGGTCCCGAGCGAACCGTTTTATGCAGAGTTAAAAGAGAATCCGCTCGACGTGTGACGCGGAGAGGAGCTTCGTATACACTCACGAGCTTCGTGCCCCGGTGGTGAAATCGGTAGACACAAGGGACTTAAAATCCCTCGGCCCGCAAGGGCTGTGCCAGTTCGAGTCTGGCCCGGGGCATTCGATTATTTGGTGAGACCTCTTCGCACCATTTCAGCGCGCTTGCTCCAAAGCATCCGGCCTCAGACGACGAGTCCACTATTTCGGACGCAGTGCCAAGACGCACTTCAAGTGGTTCCCAATTCGTCTCGCGATGGGCAGACGGGTGCGCTCTGGGGGAAAGTGCGGGGAGGTCGAGGGAGAAGCCGGGCCTAGGGCCAAATTGGTCGAAACTCGAGGGTTTCCGCAGAAACTTTACGCCAGAACTCCGGTAGAAGCCCCGTCATGTTCAAACAACTTGATTC
>JADYYL010000389.1 GCA_020853655.1 Deltaproteobacteria bacterium | reverse complement strand
CGGGCGAACGGGGGGAATGCTATGCTTGCGCAATGCAAGAAGAGAAGAGGGGAGTGACGACTGTTTACCGTCGCGAGGGAGGCCTTCTGGTCGGCTCCGGTGAGCTCGTTCGTGCGGGCGGCAGCGCTGCCTCCGCAGCAGCGGCGAGCGTCGGCACTCCGTTTCCAACATCGACGGTTCGACCGACGGCGTCGTGGTCGATCCGCAATGCTCCGTTGGCGAGCGCTACGAGCCGCTGCATCGATTCTTCAAAGATCTGGTCGGGAAGCCGAGCATCAAACTCAGGGAGGCCTTCGAGCGGCGTGTGGATTTCGAGATACAGCGACCCGCTCTGCCATCCGGCCTTGACCGGCTGGTCGATCAGATAGACCGGAGTGCCGGGCTCAACGAAGCGATACAGCCACTCGATATCTTCCGGATACATACGAACGCAGCCGTGAGTCACGTGCATCCCGATGCCCGCGGACTTCCGTTCATCCGTGCCATGAATCAGGTAGCCGGGGATGCCAAGCTGAAGCGCATAAAGTCCAAGTGGATTCGTTGGATCTCCTCCAGGAATAACGTCGGGAAGGTAGTCTCCCTCCGCGGCGTGTTCTTCGCGAATTGACTTCGGCGGCGTCCACGGCGGATTTTTCACCGCCCTGGTGACTTTCGTTTTTCCAAGAGGGGTCTTCCAATCCATCCGACCGATGCTCACCGGAAACGTCATTACGACCCGTTGTAGGGGATCTTTGTTCGGCGGGTAGTAGTAGAGTCGGAGCTCCGCGACGTTGAGTACGATCCCGTCCATCGGTGCGTCGGGAAGCACGAAGCGGGTCGGAAGGAGCACCTTGGTGCCGGCACCCGGCACCCAGCGATCGATCGTGGGATTGGCCTGCACGATCTCGTCGTGGCCTAAACTATTCCGACGAGCAACGTCGAGGAGCGTGTCTTCCGCCGCAGCCTCTACGTAGCGCACTTCGCCGATGACCGAGTCACTCGAGTTTCTCGGCAGAAAATAGGTTTCTGCGGGCGCCTCGCTCCATGCCGGCACGAGTCCAAGCACGAGGAATACCACCCAGGATGCGCTCCGCTTCATATTCACGTTTCCTTCAACACGGTTACCCCTTTGTAATCGACGCGCGAGAATCCCACAGCTTCGAAGTATCAAGGTGGCCGAGTAGCGCACGAAGTGGCCGGAATTGTTCGAATAATACGCCTGAAAATAAGTTGAAACGACAGTAGCTTATGGGCTATCATTACTATTATTGTTCTAAGATTAGTACGATTATGTATTGCGAACTACCGACCCTTTTTTCTTCTGCCGGCCGCACGCGGTTGCTGTTCGTCATGCGCCACCAGCGAGAGCCGATGTCGATGCGCGCGCTCGCGCGGTTGGCGTCGCTTTCTGTTTGTGCCGCGGCGCACGCGCTCTCCGAACTCAAGCGCGAGAAGTTGGTCACCCGACGCAGCGTGGGGAAGGAAACGCGGTTTGCGTTGAATCACCGTCACGAGCTTGTTCCGTTACTCAATTCCGTCTGTGACGCGGCAGAGCGTGTGGCGCTCGCGACGCGAGCATCGTCTTACGGAAATCGTCCGCAGGAGATCCTGCGTTTCTGCTCTGAGACGTCTGAGTTTCTCGCTCGTGCAAGAGAGCAGAACGATGTCGCTTGAGACACTTCTCGGGAACGTCGTTGCGCTGCTCGAAGCACGGAAGTGCACTTACGCGCTTGCAGGCGGACTGGTCTCTTCGCTGTACCGAACCCAACCCCGAACAACGGACGACATCGATTTCCTTCTCGATGCGCCCGATGGAACAGCCGAACTCGGTGTCGCGCTCGTCCGGGAACTTGGATTAGAGGCCCACGTGATCAGTCGAGCGCAGCTCGATGGTGGGCCGAAGTTTGCGATGAAGCGGCGCTCGGGGGGCGATGCGATGGTGCTCGGGCGGCCGCTCGAGAAGAAGACCGGCTCGGTCGGTTGGGGTGTGGACTTTCTGCTCTCCACGTTGCCGTGGGTGCCTCGGGCGCTTGAACGAGCGCAGCATCATCGCGTCGATTTTGGATTCGGCGCGATCCCATGTCTCACGCTTGAAGATCTTATTACGTCGAAGCTGATCTCTTGTCGCGACGAGCGGCGCTTCAAAGATCTGGACGACCTCGCGTCGATCTTCGATCGTCAGGACTTCGATGTGTCCTACGTTCTTGGGCGAATGGATGAGTTGGGAATCATCATTCCCGTGTCGGCGAAGCGGGTCGTGCCGCCAGAGCTGATGAAGCGGTCCAATGCGATCGCCCGGCGCCTTCGGGCCCAGTAATCCTCGTGCGGACCGGTTCGAGCGGAACTTTCTCGGAAGCCGAGCGTTTCCTCTACTAGATCGATGCGGGAGTTTGGGCTTCTTGACCGATAAGCCTACTTATCGGGATATCGATCGTGGGGCGATACTGGGAGTTCGAAAGACATGGTCAAACCGAGATGATGAAGTTCTGCATTTCATCGCTGAACCGCACTGTCTCGTGGCGGAAGTCGCGGTCGAGGAAGTTGCGAATCTCCACGATCCCTCGCACGGTTCGGAATAACGAGAACATGAGGATTTGAGCCTGCCTCGCATGCGATCGTCGCGCCAGCACGTATGTTGGGAATTGGTCGCGGCCGGTCAACGCGACCGGAACGAAGCCGCTCTCGCGACAGTACTGCTTCACGGCTTCAACGACGCCAAACTTGCACTCTTGGGCGTAGCGTTGATTTGTGAAGTCGTGCCCAACGATGAGCCCATCTTCTTTTAACTTTGCGCCATAAGCCCGGAGGTCCGTCAGCACGGCCTCGTAGGTGTGGTTCGCATCAATGAACACCCAGTCAAAGTAGTTCGAGGGAAAACTCTCGGCAATGAGATGCGAGTAGCCGCGATTGAGGACGACCTGTCCCGACGCGATCTCTTTGGCGAACCGTTCTTTCACACCATCGAGCCGAACGTTCTGAAGCTCTGGCGTTCCGTTCGATGGATCAAGCGCGTAATCGCGGTCTGCTTGGCACTCCCAAAGGTCAACGAGGTGCAGTCGCTGCGGAGTGGCGACAGTGAGGATGTGTTGCGAGAGTCCACCTTCGAGAACGCCGACTTCGGCCACGACGCCGTCTCGCGGGAGGAACATGAACAGCTCCTCGCGAATGATTGGAAAGATATACGTCGAGATATCGGTCGGTCCTTCGAGTATGGCGAGCATAGGATTCTCCGCTGAACCTTTTTGATGAGGCTGCTCCGCGAGAGTTTCAGCTACCTGCCGCGGCGCCCTCTATCTCGCTCTCCAGCGTCTAAAACGCAGCAGAATCGCAGACTTCCGGCCGGAGAGGCTTCATTTCGCTGCACTCTCGCCACAACACAAGGAACGACTCTCGACGAGGCTTATGAGCGACCAGTTTGAATCGACCGTACGGTCCATATCTCAGAAGATCACGAAAGATCCCGTGGCCGCTCCCATGTCTCCGAGCCAAGCCGTCGAACGACTCGAATTGGACCTCACCGGTTGGCGAGCACTCATCGGATTCACTGCGCCGGAGGCAAACACCCTCCCCGTCCTTCGACAGCTCGCTTGTCATCCGGAACTACACGCGAGTGTCGAGACCCTGTGGTTTCGGCGGCACGGATCGACTCTCCGCGGTTCGCTCAATGCGGCGCTCTCGGGAGAGGTCCGCGACAGAGCACTCAGTACTCTTCCGAATGTTCAATCCGACCCCGTGCTCCAACTCTCGAAAGTGAACTATCCCGCGCGCACCCCAGCAGAGTCTGTGGAGCAAAAAGAGTCGGTGGCTGATATTATCCGTCGGATGCCGCGCCACGTCCTTCGTTAGCCTCGTGCTGTGACAACTCAGCCAAGAGAAAAAACGAGTGCTCTGACAAGTTCGCCTATTACTACTGACTTGTCAGAGCACTCGTTCCCTTGACGAGCATCTCAGCGTCATACTTCGTTGCGAGCCTCCCCTCCCCGTTCTACTCTTCCCTGGTCCATCCAACGGAGACACTTATGAGTCCCCTCACTCTCCTCTGGTTTTCGCTCGCCTCCATCCTCTGTTTCGTCTCGCTCGCGGCGGCAGATGCAATGATTCCAGTTCTCCCAGCGACCTCTCCAGCGCAACTCGTCTTCCCCGTCGTCGTTGCTGTCGAGGGCATCTGCTTGAAACTGCTCTGCGGATTGCCTCTCGCGCGTTCGCTGTGGATTGCGTTCCTCATGAATCTCGGCTCGACGGTCGTTGGGGAACTCGTGAACGCGGGCGCGACCCCCATCGTGGGACATGATGTCTGGGCGTTCTGGACTGCTGGGAGTGTCGCCGCGGGAGTCGCGGTCATCACTTTCTTTTTCGCGATATCGTTCTTTGTCGAGTGGCTTATCGCTCGGCGCATGTTCGCCAGAGACGGACGAAATGACGCTGCGCGCGCAGTGCTCGTGGCAAACGTCATCACCTATCTCGGCATAGCATCTGTCATTCTCGGCCCGCCGGCATAGGGCGTGACTTCGCTTCACGCTGGAGGGGATGCGAGGCGAGGCATAAGCCTCTTAGGCGACAAAGAATCTGGCGCACAGATACGCAACCCCCGCAGAACATGGGAGTGTGAGCACCCACGCCCAGAGCATCTGCTCGACAACGCTCCACTTCACGGCCGAAAACCGCTTGGCCGCGCCGACGCCAAGGATTGCGGCCGAAATGTTGTGCGTGGTTGAAACGGGGATGCCGAAATAAGAGGCGCTGAAAATGACGATAGACGATGTCGTCTCCGCCGCGAATCCGTGAATCGGCTGCAGCTTGACGATTTTGTGACCCAGCGTCTTGATGATCTTCCATCCGCCCATCGCGGTTCCCGAAGCCATGACGACTGCACAAGTGACTTTGATCCACGTCGCCACCTCTACAGATGAGCCCGGTGGCGGAGTCTCGATGCGAAGGAACGAGAGTGCTGCGGGCAAATCCGCAAGCGCCCCGCTCTGCGTTCCGGCGAGGAGCGCCAGGGCGATGAGCCCCATCGTCTTTTGCGCGTCGTTTGTCCCATGCATGAAGCCCATCGCACCGGCGCTGACGATCTGCATGTTCCCGAATATCGAATTCACCCGATGTGGTCGGCGCTTGTGCAGCGCGATGTACAGACACGCCATGATGAAGAAGCCGAGGACAAATCCGATAAGCGGCGATGAAATCATCGGGACGACAACCTTCCACAGAACGCCTTGACGTTCATACCAAGGCTTTGCCGATGGGACGGACCAAATGATCGAAGAAAGGCTGTTGTGAGAGGCTGCGAGCACGGCACCGCACAATCCACCAATCAAGGCGTGGCTAGAGCTGGAGGGCATGCCGAAGTGCCAGGTGATAAGGTTCCAGATAATTGCTCCGGTCAACGCGCAGACGAGCACTCCGGCCGTGACATACTGTGCGTCGACCAGTCCGGAGGCGATGGTCTTCGCAACAGCGGTGCCCCAGAAAGCGCCAATAAGGTTCGCCGTTGCCGCCAGCACGATGGCTTGGCGCGGCGTGAGCACCTTCGTCGACACAACGGTCGCGATCGAGTTGGCCGTGTCGTGAAACCCGTTGATGAACTCGAATATGAGCGCGAGAAGAACGACGGTCAGAACCAGCGTCATAAAATCACGCGTTCTTCAACACGACATTGGTCAATACGTTCCCGGCATCTCGACAACGGTCGACGGACTTCTCCAGGAGTGTGTAGAGATCTTTCACGATGAGCACACGCAGTGCGTTCGTTCGAGTGGCGTAGAGGGAGTGCAGCAAGCGATTCTCGAGATCGT
>JADYYL010000388.1 GCA_020853655.1 Deltaproteobacteria bacterium | reverse complement strand
TTGCCTTCCAGTCTCGCGGCGCCGAGCTCCTGGGAAAGTCGAATGAGCCCGTAGAGGAACGTAGCGATCGCGGCGAGAACGAAGATGCCTCCCCTCCGCCAGATTAGCGAGATCAGTCGTGAGAAGAATGTCGCGAGGACGATACCGATTGCCACGGGACAGAGCAGAAAAGGAACGGAGAGCACGAGGTAGACAAGGAGTAGAGTGGGGGAGGCGTCGAGCCGAACAACGAATGCGAGTACGACCGGGAGAGTAAATACGTAAAACATGATCCCCGTCTCGATCAGCGTCTCGAGAAACTTCGCTGCGAAGAGTCGCAAGGAAGGGATCGGTGCTGTGAGCAGAAGATTCATTCGGTCGGACGTGTAGATGTTCCCTGTGGCGGCTACGGTGTTCGAGACGATGAGGAGAATAAAGAAGTAGTGCAGCGACAGCTCAATCAGCTTCGGTGGGAGCACGACGACGAAAACACTGTTCTGTGCGAGGGCTTTCAGCCCAATCGACACCGCCGCGTAGATACACGTCATAATGATCAGCGCGACGAACAACATGAGGAGTTCGCGACTCAGTCCGAACGCCTCACGCTCGCGAAACCGCACCCGATTTCGGATCGCCAGAAAGTAGGGACGGAGTATTGTCGATGGCATAAGTGAGAATTGCGCAAACGGAGCTTCTCCGTTTAGATGTTACTCGTCGACATTCTACGCAATGGATTTGCGAGTGTGATGAATTTTGCATTGTTTTCGATGGACTCGGTGGCGGGAACGGTTCGGAAGGCCCCTAGGAAAGCTCCGAGACGGAAGAGGAAGTCCGTGGAGCGATTCACGATGTGCGCCGCTTGAGCGCACGTCGTGACTGGAACGGCTGAACCTATTCAATTTTGGAAAATTGGGGCCTCTGGCTGGGGACTTATTAAGAGGTCCCCTCGGGGCGATTCCCGGCTGTATGAATGGTGTATCCTGGCGGGAGGTCTCCCGGCGGACGAGTATCCTGGACGGAAGGACGAGGGCTAGCGGTCAATGAAGTTGAGCGGAATGCGAATGTCGAGGTTGCTCAGAGGGACCATGCGGCCCGGACTTGAGGGAATCGTTACAGGCGCCCCGATGAGCCGTCGGGATGCGCTTTCTGCTATTGCACTACTGGTGATCACGGCGAGCGGCTGTAAGAAGTCTTTTCGCCGACCTCCAATGGTTTACGACCTGGGGGAGGTAAAGGAGCTTCTCTACACGCAGCAACTCCTGCGAGAGCTCTCGATGTTCGTTGCGCGGGATGAGCGCGGATGGATGGCGATGGGGACCCGCTGCACGAGGGACGGGTGTGATTTGAGCTATCAACCGTCCGGCTTTGTCTGCATGTGCTGCAATTCAGTGTTCAGTCACAGCGGTCGAGTGATCTCGGGGGCTGCTTCAAGCTCGTTGCCCTACTATCAAATGACCTATCGTGAAGGGCACCTCTTCGCGGACACGGAATTCCCGGTGAGCGACAAGATTCGTTTCATGACTCCGGAACTTGCCTCTGCGTTGGAACGTTTAGAGGAGCGAATTCGACTCGAAGGGGTGCGACCTGGTGCGCGTATTCCGAATGCTCTCCTTGGTAAGGAGGCTGGCCAGGACGTCGACCCAATGTTCAGCGACGACGAAGGGGCCGATCAGGGGTCGAAGAAACAGCTCTCGCCGCAGCTCAGAGGGAAGAAACACTCTCCCGATGCGTTGGATAATGCGGATCCGCAAGCATCGCCGACGATATCACTCCTGAAGCGATTTTCGTTCGGACAGCCTGCGCCAACGCCGACGCCGGGTACAACGTTCTCTCCCAATCAGTAGTGTTAACGTCTTTGGATGGTTCGGCGAGCCGCGAATGACCCCGCGTATGGCGGTCATCCTCCGATCACTTCGCGTCGAGAGGGATTTCCTATCTGGCAAATGTTTCGCGGAAGAATCTACGGCGCAGCCGTGTTGACGGATCTACTCGTGCTGCGCGAGCCGCATCGTCTCGCGGCTCTTCGTTGAAATCGCCCGATTCGAAGAGGCTCCACACAAAGTCGATTGTGAAGAGAAGAGAGGTCCCTTTCCTGGGAACATCTCCCCCGCGCACATCGCCTCCTCTCGCGTGAGTCCCTGGGGTCGATGAAACGCAAAAAGGGTCGAAGCTCTCCTCGCTTCGACCCTTTCCATGAACCGGTGAGAGTCTATGTCGTCGGCTGGAGCTTGTCGCTGACGCTACTCTTCAGTGAAGGAACTGGGAGATCTGTCGTCCCGTTTCCTTTCGGCGCCGAGGGATAGATGCTCTCCTCATCTTCGAACAATCCGCCGCGACCTGGCCGATTGAGCGGTGGGTATGGCCAGTAGTAGGGGATCGGATACGGAGCCGTGCCCAGAGCTTTGACTGGAATCCGCTCGAGTGCTGGTGGATAGTTATTCGTGCGCAGCATGCGGGAGATCTCTTCAGTCTTGGCCATCTCCACACTACCGGCGGAAAGGATCATCGAGGTAGCCGGATCGATCAGCCGTGCGTTCAGGTAGACTCGCAGTGGGGAAGCGACGTAGGTACCGACGACGATTCCCGAGATGTCTTGGTGCTTGCGAATGCGTCCGACTTCGCGAGAAAGATTGAACTCGCCTTGATCGAAGAGCACCTGCAGTGCGTCGGAGTGACGGAGCTCAATCACGTTGTAGCCCTTCATCGCGAGTTCGCTCATAAGCTGCTCGCTCAGGATCCGACCAAAAGTCGAACTTCCGTAGAGATTGTCGAGGTCAACAAAGGTGGCGATTGCGATGGGAGCGCTCGTGTTCCCCCGGTAATAAGCATGAATCTGATCTGCCAGATAACTCGTCTTAAATCGGCCTACCGAGTAGTTAAAGGAATCGTTAAAGTGAATAGATGTGAATGCCGGCAAGTTGTCGTATCGCTTGCTGCAAGCGGTCAGTAAGACAACCAGAGAGGCGCAAATTGAGAGCAAAAATTTCTTCTTCATACCGGCCATTCCTTCCCTTTCGGCTCGCTGCTGTAGCGCTTATCGCCTTGATTTCCCTGACGTTTGTTAGTGGGTGCGTGACTCACCGTCTCCCCATCGATACCACTGGATGCAATTTGCGGACCGACATTAACCTCGGCCTTCAGGGGTATATCCATCAGCGATATGGGGTAGAGCGTCCGCTGAGGATGGCGATTATGCCGTTTGATGTTCCGGAGTCTTTCGCCCCTCCGGGAAATGAGTCGGGACATTTTGGCCGAGAACTCGCCCGTCGTTTCATGACGGAGTTCCAGCGCAATGGGGCCGTTCCGATCATCGAGCTGTTCAACCGCGATCGCTGGCCCGGGAAGCGGGAAGAGTTCTATGCCGGGAATTACACGTCGATCGAGTATGCGCGTAATGCGGGATACGATCTTGTGATGGTTGGTTCGCTCGAAGACCTTCGCAATGACGAGGATCTCGACCTGAATACCAAGATTATCGATACCTCGAACAACGTGACGATTTGGGCAGGGCGCACCCGCGCGTTTTCGTTCGATCGGCGGGCCCGGCGCACACTCGGCGCAACACAACTGTTCGACGACCGGCCGGACCTCTTTGCCTTCCCGCAACGAATCGACAAGCTCGCAAGCTGCACCGCTGTCGGCGTTCTCTACGGCACCGAAACAGTCCCCTAAATCGGGGACGGAGCCCGATTATTTACGTGGCTCTGCAGGTAGCGGAATCTGTTCGATTTTTTTCGGCGACGCTTTAATGAAGCACCGTCCCCGATTTCTACGCGGCGTTTCGGAGCGAAGAGACGTGCGCGAACTCGCCGATCTCCGCACGTGCAATGCTCTTGTCGATGCGCTTGAGCAGATTGGACAAGACGCCACCGGCACCGAACTCGATCGATTGCTTGAGGTCGAAATCACGAATCATGTTCTGCATGCTCTCTGTCCACCGGACCGGGGAACACACCTGCTTCACGAGGAGCTCCTTAGCTTCGGACCCCGAGGTGACTTTGGTGGCCGTGACGTTCGAGTAAACGGGGAACTTCGGATCCGAGAAGGAGACCTTCGCAATATCCTCCGCAAGCTTCCGTTCCGCGCTCTTCATCAATGAACAATGGAACGGCGCGCTGACCTTGAGCGGGATGACTTTCATTCCTGCCTTCGTCAGCGCGGCTGCAAGAGCGTCAATTCCTGCCACGTCTCCCGAGACTACCGTCTGGCCAGGACTATTGATATTCGCGATCTCTTTCACACCAACGTCGACCGTCGCGATGACCGCTTCTATCTCTGGAACCGTCGGGCCTAGAACTGCGATCATCTTCCCGGCACCTTCAGGAACGGCTTCCTGCAGGTATTTTCCGCGTCGATGGACGAGCTGAACGGCATCCCGAAAGGATAGCGCTTCGGCGGCAACCAGGGCGGTATATTCCCCCAGGCTGTGCCCCGCTGCGGCGACCGGAGTGACCTCCGCGAGTCGATACGCGATGTAGCTCACCGTCAGAATTGCCGGTTGAGCGTTCTGGGTGAGGGTCAGGTTTTCGAGGGGCCCCTCCAGGCAGAGCGCCTTCAAATCGTAGCCCAGCGTCTCGTTCGCCTCATTGAAAATGGCCCGAGCAAGCTCAGAGTGTTCCGCAAAATCGCGCCCCATTCCTACGGACTGCGATCCTTGCCCCGGAAACAAGCCACCCACGTTCGTCATATTCGACTCCATCGTTCCTCTTCGTGGGCCGCGTGCGGACCCGGATTCTTATCCCATTTTCTTCGCTCGGCTCCCGGGCCAAGTAGCCGTGGAGAGCAGCGAACGGTTCCAACTACCTCGACTCGCTGGATATTTCCACCCCCTGAGCGGGGTATTGAAGCGTGGGGCGATATCGGGAAGCGCGATTCTCCCCTTAAGTACGCAGTTTTTCTATCCGATAATTAACCCTGGATGCTTGGAATGTCAGTCTCGGACTACTTCGCTGGATGCGAAGTGGCCGCGCATTGACGATGAACAAGCGATTCCCACGCTGCGAGACGACTCGAGCGGACGGCATTCGAATCACCGAGAGTGCCGCTGAGTGCATGGAAGCTACCTCGGGACCAACCCGAGCGCTCTTTAGATTGATGTAACGAGGTTGTTGTTTTGAACGTGCAAGAAACACCAGCGACAGAGTCAACACCGCAAACGGCTCTCGAGACCGCAGACGTTCTCGTCATTGACGATAGCGATCAGCTCCTCCAGGTTCTCGACGAGGTCTTGACGATGCAGGGCTTTACTGTGCGAACCGCGAACTCCGCGCAGGCAGCATTCGATTGTCTCAACAGCTCACGCCCGGACATCATCCTCTGCGACATCATGATGCCTGAGATCGATGGATTTCGGTTCCACTCGGAGATCAAGAAAAACCCGGAGTGGTGCGACATTCCGTTTCTCTTCGTCTCGGCGCTCAGCGACCCGGAAGAGGTTCGATTCGGTAAGCAACTCGGTTGCGACGAATATGTCACGAAGCCTTTTGATCCGATCGACCTCGCGGCGACCATCCGTGGCAAGGTTGCGATCGCAAAGATCCGTCAGGACAAGCAGAAGGATTCGCACGAGCGCTTCCGCAAGCGCGTTATTCACACGCTTTCTCACGAATTCCGCACACCCCTCGTCGCGATCAACACAGGCACAGAGCTGTTGCTCGAACAACACGAGCAGCTCGACCCGCCGAGATTCGAGAGACTGCTGGAGTCGATCCAGCGCGGTGGACTCCGGTTGCAACGCCTCGTTGAAGATTTTATGACGCTTCAGCAAATTGAATCGGGAGCGGCGGCGTCGATCGCGCAGCGATTCAAGCGGAACACGTCAATCCGAAAGGTCGTGGAACTCGCGATTGAGAACTTCCGTGACCAGGTTCGAGGCGAACAATGTGATATCGTGTTCCAGCAGCCCGAGGACGCGTCTCCCGCGATGATTGCGGTTTACGACGTGCAGGTGGTGAACATCATCCAGCGGTTGATCAGTAACGCTCTCAAGTTTGCCGGCGGCGCAAAGCCTGTTGTGATCTCGATGGCGGTAACGAATACCACCGGTTCGATTTTTGTGCGGGACTTCGGCCCCGGCCTCTCGGAGGCGATTGCACAGGAGGCATGCGAACTGTTCAAGCAGATCAATCGTGAACGCATCGAGCAACAGGGGTGTGGCATCGGCCTGAGCATCTCGCGTTGCTTCGCATCGCTGAACGGTGGCGAGCTCCACTTCTCGTCGCCGACCGACGGGGGAGAAGGTTTACAGGTCGAACTTCGATTCCCGCTCGCAAATTAATCCGGGACGGAGCCCAATTGTTTTCGGCTCGCAGCTTTCCCACTGAGATCGCTCACACTTTTCCGATCGCGAAAATAATTGGGCTCCGTCCCCAATTATTTCCCGGGCTGCGGCACGTAGAACTGAGAGAGTTCCGCGTTGATTATGTGCCGAACGTGCGGTGACCTGACCTCGATTGGGTGGCAAGCAACATCATGTTGACCTTTCGATGTGATCTCCTAAGATTGCGCGACTTTCTATCGCGACTTTCAATTGGAGATTGATGTTATGGCGCACGAACTTCCACCACTCGACTACGCTTACAACGCTCTTGAGCCGTTCATCGATGAGCAAACGATGAAGCTCCATCACGATATCCACCACGCGGCGTA
>JADYYL010000387.1 GCA_020853655.1 Deltaproteobacteria bacterium | reverse complement strand
CGAGGTAGATCAGCTCGGAGCCAGACAGTATAGGAAACTCCGCGCGCATCGCACGAGCAAACGATTCCGTCTCAGTGGGTAGAGTGCTGTTCATAGGGACCCGAGTCTCTGTTACCCCGGAAAGCGACGACCGCCTGGCCTCGTCGATGACGATATTGGGGGTCTCCTCCTGCCGTCGACTGTTGTATGCTGGGAGGCGTTCAAAGCGTTATAGAATCCTCAGCCGATGAAATCAAAGCAACCGACCGCGGAACACCTCCCAGACGAATTCCCGCTTCCCGAGCGCAGGCTTCGCTCAGGCGCGTGGATCCTCGCGGGAGTAGCGTCGGGGCTCGTCCTCTCGCTGATCTTTGTTGTCCACCATTTTTCGACGGGACTCTACTTCGCACGGCTTCGGCTCGAGCTCGCCAGCAAGCTTTCCGGTAGCGAGCGAGCAAATGACATCTTTGAAGCACCACGCTTCCGCGAACTACTCTCACCGACCGATCGCTCTGCGCGCCGCCTTTTTGATCTGATCGAGACGCTTGAGGAGGACCGCTTGGACGATGCGAAGGAGAAGTTTGCCTCCGATCAGGTACTTCGCGAAGACGACCGTTTCCGTGCCATTCGAACGGCCCTGGAGAAGATCTCGTCACGCGACGGAGAGATGGAGAAAGCCGCACACAAGATCGCCGACGCGGAGACGACACTCGACCATTCAGTGAAACAGTATCGACAACTTCAGAATCGCCTTCGCGCTCTCCTGAAATTGCCGATCGAATCGGAAACCGACACAGCCCAGGGAGTGCCGTTCTACACCTCGGGAATGTTGAGCTCGTTGCCAGTACTGCCGGGCATCCCTGACGAACTTGCCGACGACAAATCTCTCGTGTCGTATCTTGGTGGGGACTCGGTGTTTCCCGGGGGCACGCTCCCCGCCGATGTGAAGGGAGAGATCCCGAAGCTCCAGGCCGACGCGACCCCTCTTGCGCTCGAGATTGCAAAGGCATCTCGCGACGTGGGGCAGCTCGAGGCGGATCGGGATGCCCTTCAGGCACGCGACGAAGATCTCCGCGAGGCCGCGATCGCTCTCGCTCGCAGTGAGCTCCTCTCGGAGATACGACCGACCATCGCTCCGACAACCGTTGCTGTGTATAACAACGCTAGGCCCCTTTTCCAGCGGATGGGAATCGAGCTCCCGGAACTGCCCTTGCCTCGATAAGCCTCCTCTCCCGTCCACGACGGCAGCATTGAATACGGATTTGCCCCGGGGCCCCCAACCCTGCCCCGGATCGAATCCGTAGCCCGTTCTGTTCCACGTGCGTTTGTGGAATAGTGTGTCCTTTTTCCTAACGCGTTTGAGACACGGTCTATGCCATCAACCAACGCCATCATGAAGCCAACACAACACGACGCTCCTTCGATCGCCTCTGACGGGGCGCTCCCCTTTTCTGCCCGCCACATTGGACCCGCGCTCAAAGAGTGGGACTCGATGGCGAGCGCCGCCGGGGCTTCGTCGCTCCAAGATCTCATCGAGAAGACTGTTCCCTCGTCCATCGCGGTCGAGAAACCGCTCTCCCTGCCCGCGGCAACAACGGAGCATGAAGTGCTCCTCGAGTTGCGCGAGATGCTTTCGAAGAACGTCGTCGCGAAGTCGTATATCGGGATGGGGTATTCCGGAACGATTACGCCACCGGTGATCTTGCGGAACATCCTTGAGAACCCGGGTTGGTATACCCAGTACACGCCGTATCAAGCAGAGATCGCCCAGGGCCGCCTGGAAGCGCTTCTGAACTTTCAGACGCTGGTTGTCGAACTCACCGCAATGGACATCGCGAATGCGTCGCTCCTCGACGAAGGAACGGCTGCAGCAGAAGCGATGGCTCTTGCGTATCGGCTGCGCGGAAGTAAGGAGAAGAATCGATTTTTCGTCTCGCAACATTGTCATCCGCAAACCATCGCAGTTGTCTCGACGCGCGCGGAACCGCTGGGCATCACCATCAACGTCGGTGACGAGGATCGCGACTTCACCCCAGAGGGAGCGTTCGGCGCGCTGATCCAGTATCCGACGACGGATGGAGTGGTGAAGGATTATGCTGCGCTTGCTCTGCGGGCTCGCGAAGGCGGTGCGGTGATCGTCGCCGCCGCGGATCTCCTTGCGCTGACGTTGCTCAAGGCTCCGGGCGAGTGGGGAGCCGACATTGTCGTTGGGAACACCCAACGCTTTGGCGTGCCGATGGGATTCGGCGGACCTCACGCCGCGTATCTCGCAGCGAAAGATGAATTCAAGCGACAGCTTCCTGGGAGACTCGTCGGGGTCTCGAAGGACGCGGCCGGGAATCCTGGCTTTCGTCTCGCGCTGCAAACCCGCGAGCAACACATTCGTCGCGAGAAGGCGACGAGCAACATCTGCACCGCGCAGGCGCTCCTCGCCAGTATCGCGTCAATGTACGCCGTGTATCACGGTCCCGAAGGGTTGAAGAACATCGCATCGAGAATCCACCGCTTAACACGAACCCTTGCCGACAAGCTTGCGGCGTCCGGTCTGCCGAGTCTCTCGAGTTCATACTTCGACACGCTCCGAATCCCGCTGGGTCAAAAGCGACAAGCCATTCTCGATCGCGCTGCTGCAGCACACATGAATCTGCGCGACTTCGGCGACGGCTCCGTCGGCGTATCGCTCGATGAGACGGTCACGCGAGATGACCTGAATGCCCTGCTCTCTGTCTTTACCGGGAAGCAGGAAACGGTGACGCACCTCGAGATCGAGCGCACTTCTGCTGGCATTCCGTCGACGCTGGCTCGCACGTCAGCGTATCTCCAGCAGCCGGTGTTCTCGTCCCATCGATCTGAGAGCGAGATGCTCCGGTATATTCACAAGCTGGAGTCGCGGGACCTCGCGCTGAACTATTCGATGATCCCACTCGGATCGTGCACCATGAAGCTCAATGCGACGGCAGAGATGATCCCGGTGACATGGGCCGAGACAGGCAACATCCATCCCTGCGCGCCGACTTCCCAGACCGAAGGGTATTCGCGGCTGATTGCTCAGCTCGGCAGCTTCCTCTGCGAAATCACCGGACTTGATGCGTGCTCGCTGCAGCCGAACTCCGGCGCACAGGGCGAGTATGCGGGGCTTCTCGCCATACGCGGCTACTTCGAAGCACGGGGCGAGTCTGCTCGCGACATCGTGCTCATCCCGCAGAGCGCCCACGGAACGAACCCGGCCTCGGCCGCGCTTGCCGGCTACAACGTCGTTGTCGTGAAATGCGAAGAGAACGGTAACGTCGACGTCGCGGACCTCCGTGCGCGCGCCGAAGAGTATCAGTCGCGATTTGCGGCGTTGATGCTCACGTATCCTTCGACGCATGGCGTCTATGAAACCGGCGTGCGAGAGATCTGCGACATCGCCCACAAGTTCGGCGGGCAGGTCTACATGGACGGCGCGAACCTCAACGCGCAGGTCGGCCTCTGCCGCGCCGGCGAGTTTGGCGTCGATGTCTGCCACATCAACCTGCACAAAACGTTCTGCATTCCGCACGGCGGCGGGGGACCGGGTGCGGGACCGATCTGCGTGAAGAACCACCTCGCGCCGTTTCTCCCGGGGGATCCCCTCGCCTACTCGCCGAACGGTGCAGGCGTTGGACCGGTATCATCGGCTCTGAACGGTTCCGCATCGTTGTATGTCATTCCTTGGGTCTACATCCGCTTGATGGGGCCGCAAGGGCTGCGAGAGGCAACATCGGTTGCAATCCTCAACGCAAACTACGTCGCGGCGCGACTCGGGAAGTATTATCCGGTGCTCTATCGCGGCGAGAACGGAACGGTCGCGCATGAGTGCATCCTCGATCTTCGAAAGCTCCGAGATGAGACGGGGATCGAAGTCGAAGATGTGGCGAAGCGCCTCATGGACTACGGATTCCACGCGCCGACGGTCTCGTTCCCTGTTCCCGGAACGTTGATGGTCGAGCCGACCGAGAGCGAGAGCAAACCGGAGCTCGATCGGTTCTGCGACGCGATGATCGCCATTCACGGCGAAATCATGAGCGTGAAGGACGGCCGACTACCGCGGGATAACAATCCGCTGAAGAATGCGCCGCACACCGCGCAAATGGTGACGGCGACGGAGTGGGAGTATCCATACAGCCGTGAGACAGCGGCGTTTCCTGCACCGTGGCTCCGCGACAATAAGTTCTGGCCGCATGTGCGGAGAATTGATTCGGTCTATGGGGATCGGAATCTGTTCTGCACGTGCAGCTAACGCCCCTTGTGCGCGTCAACTCTCCTCGGCGGCCCTTTGATTGCCTTCGCACGTCCGCGCTCGTTTTCTGGAGATCAGTCTGGAGAGCGTGTCTCGCAGAAGCAACCAAACGGCACCGACGATCACACGGAATGAAGGCTGAAGGGGACGCCCACGACTATGGGCGTCCCCTTCGAACTACGACCTCGATCGCTGCTCGGGTCCGAGCTCAATATGCTGCCGTAGCTTTTCGCCGAGCGTTTCGAGCGTCCACGGCTTGATGATATAATCGGTTGCCCCGGCCTCGATCGCTACGAGGACACGGTCCTCTGAACTCTCGGCGGTGAGCATAATGAACGGAGTCGCCCTCGATGCGTCCCAACCGCGCACCTGCTGAAGCACCTCTAGCCCACTCATGTTGGGCATGTTCCAATCGCAGACGATGAGATCGAAGCGCCCGGCTTTCAACAATCGAATGCCCTCAGCCCCATCCGTCGCGACGTGCACCTCCAGCGGCGCGATCGCCCGAAGGGAGGCCTTCAGCATTGCGCGGGTGTCTTCATCGTCTTCGATAACGAGTATACGGGGGCGTGGGGCGGACGACATGTGGCGCTTCTCGAAAAAGACTGAAGGGTACGACTAGACCGCCCCGAGGATATCCCCTCGTTCTATCGAGCCTCAAGGACAAATTACTCGGCGTATTGTCCTGAAGGAGCCGTTAAGCGTCTAGCGCTTGCGCTGAGCAATGGTCGGCGTGAAGCGGGGAGAATGCGTCGCAACAATAATGAGACAGAAGCGCCCCCTTCTCATTTGGCGACGCATTCGTCTTGGGAATGGGCGGCCGCCCAAGCGACTTCAGTTGAGTCGGGAAGCGGGGCGCGCGCTACTTCTTCTTTTGAGCAGCCGCATCATTGCGAACCTGCTTCGAGAGCGCCTCTTCCTCTGTGTACGTCATGTAAAGCGCTCGCTTCGGATCGAGTCCGAACTCGCCAATGATAGGCCTTCCGCCGTTCAACTTTTTATCTTCTTTTCCGAGGAGTTGAACTTTACCATCCTCGAAATTGAACTGCTCCGCACCGGTTGAATTAATCGCAGCAACGAGCTTGGGGAAATTCTGCGGCATGATCGGGAAGCCATTTCCGCCGTCAGAGACAGCGACTGGCTTCATGTTCTCGTCTCCGATGTTCTTCAGCTTATTCCATCCATACTCGGCGCCGGCCACCATTCCGCCAACGAGCGGAACACCGCCCACAGCACCACGTATTCCGGAAGCTCCGATGAGCGGAATATCGCGGGCGATATCGCGGGCAACGGAACGCACCACGTCGCGTCGAGCGTCTTCCAGATACCTATCCATCTGTGCACTGAACGTTTTCGGATCTTTTCCGGAGGCTCGGAGCTGATCTCGCTCTTTCTCGAGAGCCGTAATATCAGCGTTGACGTTCTCTTTGACTTGTTGGTCGACGAGAGTCGAGAGCTGCTCCGACACGATCTGCCAGTTCTTGCGGCCGTCAGGCGCACGATCCTTCAATCCCTTTGAAGAGAATGGAATTCGGGCGACCATTTCCTCCTGAGGAGCCAGAGCTCCGCCTTCCTGCTCACCCTTGATCGGCCGATAGAGTACAAGGGATTTCTGCCCGATATCTTCATAGGCATTAATGCCGAGCATAGAGAGCGAACGAATTCCCGACACGACGCCTGGCGCATCGCCGACCTCGACGTTCGTCACGGAACGCGCGCCTTGATTCCGCTGCGATAGGCGGATGCCCTTGTCGAGCACCGCAGCGTCGCCATCCCCGATTGTCGGCATCCCGGCACGTCGAAGAGAGGAAAAGTATGCATTGGTTGCGTTGAGTTCGAGCTCTTTTCGCTGCGCAAGGTCGGCCTGGCGCTGAACTTCAGGATCGATCACCGGCTTCTGCGGTTCCGGTTCGACGGCAGCGGATGCCTCTGGGGCTGATGGCGATGCAGGCGGCGTCGCGCGACCTCTCGTCGGTGGAGTCGCACGGCGGGTTCCCGTCGGTGGCTTTGCTGTCTGAACTCCGGGACGAGCGGTCTGTTCAAACTCCGGGCTCATTAACGCAGAAAGGTCGACGTTGGAGGCGCTCTGCGACGGAAAGGAGCGTCGGAGGTCCGAACTCACATCGCTCGATGCATTCGCTCCGTTCGAGGAACCGAGTCCGTTCTGTGGCTTGAAAAGATTATCGAATACGCTCATCGCAGCACCTGTGTGAGACTGTCCGCTCTCGTGAAAACCGCCCGGAGCTCGGGAGTCACGCCTCCCGGTCCAGATACTTATGAAGGGTTATGGGCGAACGCGTAAAAAAGGTGCGCTTTCTTCGCAAAATTTTCGTCGCGATGTCGGTCGGTTATCCCCGCATGACAAACCGCAGACAGAGGGACGGCGCGTTATCGTGGAGATATAGGTGAGTTGGATTCAGTTCGAATCTGTCCGAACCGAGGGAGGCTCACCCATTTTGGGGAGCTGAATATGAGAAAGCGTCGGGACGGGCGTGCTCACCAGGCGCGAACTTCACGATCTCGCTTAGACAACTGTCTTCTTCACGTTCTTCCCGATGTAATCGAGGAACGATTTCTCGACGACCTCACGGGTCATCGCGTAGACGCGGTCTTTGTCGTCGTGCAGCCCGAACACACCAAGCGGGATCTGGAACGCTCCGCGATCGCGGATGTTACCGCCGCCATAGTAACGACCACTTTCCGGTGACACGCCGATGAAGCCTTTGATGAATTCATCCGGGTTGATCGTTTCACTCCGAGTCCGAAGCGAACCATCGATCACTTTCTCGTCCACGATGCCGAACACCAACACTGTGTCCGTTCCCTCGCGGCTCAGCAGCAGCTCCGCGGCGAGCGGAATACCGTCACGATCGCCCGCGCGCACATAGCCAACGTCGGCAAGAATGAAGTTGTCGTGCACGTGTCGATTCACGAGCGCGTTCTCGAGCATGTCGAGCATTGCGGGCGTAAGAACTTTTCGCTCGATGATCTCGATGACTTGGTAATCCACGCAGGGCGAAAGGAACGCCGCCGCTTCGTGCTCGTGTTTGCTGGCGAGCACAAACTTCTGCGTGTCAGTCCGAAGGCCGTGCATCAATGCCGTCGCAAGCCGAACATGGTTCGGATCCCCCGGTTCTAAGCCCTTTGGAAAGGCCTCGCGGAGATATTCGCAGAAGATCGCGGCGGTCGACTGATACATCTCCCGCACATCGACGAAGAGTGCCGGCGGCGGCGCCGTTTGATCGGCGCGATGGTGATCGACGAATGCAAGAAACTCGATGTCGTATTCGTGGAGTCGACCATCGATTGGCGTGAAGTAGCGCTGAGAATCAACGATGCTATACGCCGCATACTTATCGAGCTCGAGCGACTCGTCATACTTTGTCAGCTTCACGCCGAGCCGCTTCACCAAGGCCCGATTCTCGTTGTGGCTCAACGAATGGAACGTCACAACCGTCGTATCGATTTCGAAGAGGCTGTTGATGGCAGCAAGCGCTAGCGCGCTCGAAATGGCATCAGGGTCGGGTGTG
>JADYYL010000386.1 GCA_020853655.1 Deltaproteobacteria bacterium | reverse complement strand
GAGGTGTTTGCCGTAGCGGGAAACGTCACCAATCCGCCATTCGCGACGGTGAGCCCAGACGCGATGCTGCCACCGACCAGCGGGGTGGAGTTGCGCCGAGTCACCGAGATCGCGTTGGGTCCGAACCTGACATTGCAAGTAGAAGTCGAGATATGAACCAGCATCTCGAGGGTGACCGCCGTGCCCGACGTATAGTTCTGCGGCAAGGTGAAGCCCGCGTAAAACGTCGAGTTCACGCTCTCCGGAAAGTTGATGCCGGGGGTGCCTCCTCCACCGACGGTGAACGAAGCGCCGCTGGCCAGAAGCGCCCCCGTCGTGTTGATGCTGATCGAGTTCGGCAAAACACCCACTGCGAGCTTTTCGGCTCCAATTGACCCATCCTGAATACTGGCACTCGCCACGGCACCGATTTGAAGGTCGTTCGCAGCTATCGAGCCATCTTGGATATTTGCGCTCGTGACAGTCGCGCTCTCGAGCTTCGCACCAGTGATCGTGCCGTCCTGGATGTCGGCCGCTGTTATGGTGCCATCCTGAATATCGGCAGCCGTGACGGCACCATCCACGATCTTCGCCGACGTGACGGAGTCGTCGCGCACAACGGTATCTAGATTGAGCAGCAAGCTATATCCGCGGGGGCACGAGGCGGTCGCGATCACCGCAGCGTTTTGGAGAGCGACCTTTCCATCCCTCACCACGTTGCTCTTCTTGATACAGAGAAGCTCTGCACTTGCATTCGATGCGAGTCCGATGGTGACGAGAACGAGAAAGCTTCTGAGCAATGTTGACATGGTGAACCGACAGGGTGGATGCAAAGGGGCATAGGATACACCGACACCCCCGAGCGACGTATATCGCCACATGGGTGCTCCCGGAGCAAGGATACGAGAGCGGGAACTCCATCCATGATCTCTCCGGTGCCGAAGAGCCCGCAGGCGCCGCGGTTAGAACACGGTGGCGCGTCTTTGGTAGCGTTCGTTGCTCATGCGGATCGAGAAATAGGCAGGCGAGTGATGGAGAACAGACCAACGTTCGTGGTCATGAGCGGACTTCCCGGCGTCGGCAAGTCTGAGATCTCAAAACAGCTCTCGAAACGACTTGGCGCGCTATACCTGCGCATCGATACCATCGAGCAGTCACTTCGAAACAACGGGATCCGCGATGTTGGTCCATTGGGATATGAGGTGGCCTATCGCGTCGCGGCGGACAACCTAAAGCTCGGCCACAATGTCATCGCAGACTGCGTCAATCCCATCGCCATCACCCGCGATGCGTGGACTCAGGTCGCGAGGGAAGCCGCCGCCAATATTCGTAATGTGCATGTGATCTGCTCCGACCTTGTGGAGCACCGCAGGCGCGTGGAGACCCGGGTTTCTCAGATTCATGGACACGTCCTGCCGGACTGGGACGAAGTCTTAAGAAAACAGGCCGAATTTGAAGCGTGGAAGAGCGATACGATCACGATCGATACGGCCTCTCGAACTGTTGAAGATTGCGTCGAAGAAGCGTTTCAGGCTGTCTCGTCGCACTAAAAGACCGCGGGATCGCAAATGTTTACCAAGTGCGACCGCACTGCTCGAGCGTGATACTCGGTGGTCGAACCCTGCAGCAGGCGTTTTTGCTCTGGCTCATAACGCAGTTCACCGGCCATGCGGTACGACAGAAAGCCTCCTCTCCGAAGATCTTGCCGACATGCCCCGCGCGGATCAGCGCGTGTCTCACACCGGAAAGAGCGCTTGCCGATCGATCGCTCCGGGGGCGGATAATCGATTCGATCGTGGGCAACGCGTTAAGAGAGTCGTTTACCGAGGTGTACTACTGGAAGAAGCGACATGATGAGGTCGACTTTATCGTTCGGTCGGGATCTCGCGTTATCACCATAGAAGTTAAATACGGCCGAGAGCGAAAGTGATCTGGACTACATGCCTTCTTACGCGAGTTCAGCAAAGCGGAGACTCGCGTGATCGATCAACAGAACCTCGAGACATTTCTCGCCACTCCTTCGGCATTTATTCTTAAGGGAACGTAATGCGGTAATCGCCGAAGAGAAACTCGTAGAACTCACGCGTCGTCGAACCGAATGCCCGTGCGGCAGTTCTGTGGTGGACCCGCGCGGCGAGAAGGCCTCCTTCGCCGCGGAATCCAGACGGTGCGGAGAAGATCTGGAGCCACCGCGTAGAAATTGGGCGCGCCCAGTTGTGCGATCGTCAATCGACACCAGCCTCCAAGCTCAACCAAGAACGAACGATTTCACGTCGACCCCGACTACCCGAATGATGTTTACGATTCTGGCGTTGAAAGAACACAGAAAGAAAGAACCTAGTCGGCGGAAATCGACGTCGATTGTCTGCAGCGGACGTCCTCGGAGAATGAGCATGTCATCCGCGTCGACCTTTCTGGAACACGATGGGAGTGAGATCCTTCGTCCCAGTTCCAGTGCGGGACGTGTCGTATGATCGCCGCGCTCAAGCGCTCATGCGGAGAGTGCAATCATGGACCCCTATGTGCCCGCCGACGTTCAACACTTTCAAAGCCTTTCCCAAGAGATACGCCCTTTTTCATGAGCGCGACAGACTGCCGCAGGGATCTCAATATGGCGTCACATCAACTCAGAAATTCTGAATAACAATGCCATTACCAGCTCTTTCTCATTTCTCTCTGAGTAGTTGCTATTGGTGAATGCCGAGATAGTCGGTTTCACTGACGGACAAATTTGGTTTTACAAACTCTCATTTCCGGTCGTGAGCTCAGAGATACCACTCTCTCCGCTCACGATCGTAGTGGGAGATATGACAATAACGTCATTCCTTAGAAGGGGTTTTTGATGCTGCTCACTGCTGTGCTGTTGGGTCTCGTGTCGTCGTTGGTTGTCCCCGGGGGTAATCCGGGTCGGCGATTCCTGGCCGAGTGGATTATCCGATTCGTCATCTTGACCGCGGTCGGATACACATACGTGTACTTCGAGCTCCCGGCGTTCGGGAACCCGCTCTGGGATCTCGGCGGTATCGCCGTGATTCTGTCGGTAATGAACGCCTGCGCGGCGTGGTACTTCTCAGAGGCAGATGAAGTGCGACTGGGCCGAGCGACGCTCGCGCCGGCGCTCATTCTCGCCTGTTGGCTCTTTACAACGCTGGTCGGATCGCCTTGGATTTCAGCGCGAAACCTTGCGGGCGTGATCGATCGCTACGGGACCGTTGAAGAGGTCGACTGGGAGAAGACAGTCAGGAGCATCGACCCCGACCACATCGTGATGGTCTCGCACGAACAGGCGTCGTACCGCGGAGGAACGACGCTGAATCAAGGCAACGCCGGCGTCGGCTCGCGGTTCGAAGTTGCAGGCTACGCCAAGCAGAAGGTGGGCGGGAGTTTGCAGTTGCTGAGTTCAGGCTTAAGAATGCCCGCGGTGATGCGCTGAGTTCAGGCTTAAGAATGCCCGCGGTGATGCTGATTTTGTTATGACGGGAGGAGGTGGAAGCATTGCTTTTGGAAGAACGGGAGAAAAGGGAGCCTCATGCGTCCAGCTTCTCTCCTGTTGTT
>JADYYL010000385.1 GCA_020853655.1 Deltaproteobacteria bacterium | reverse complement strand
ACATCTTTGTCACGGATCTACTGACGAACACGACTCGTCGCGCGAGCGTCAGCTCGTCGAGTGTCGAAGGAAGTGCGGCGAGCGCATCCACCGCAATTAGCGCAGACGGGCGCTACATTGTGTACCGCTCATCGGCAACAAATCTCGTTGCCGGAGATACAAACGGCGTGGATGACATATTCATGTTCGACATGCAGACGGCGACGACGACCCGTGTGAACGTGAGCTCCAGCGGCGCTCAAGCTACAACTCAAGCCCTTCGGCCCTCGATCAGCGGGGATGGGCGGTATGTCACGTTCCATTCTGACGCATCGAACCTGGTCTCTGGCGACACGAACGGCGTGACCGACATCTTCGTTCGCGATCTGCTCACGGGGACCACGCGGCGAGTCAGCGTGAACTCAAGCGGAGTGGAGGCAAATGGCGCGAGTCTTCGCGGAACGCTCAGCGCCGACGGCCGGTTTATCGCCTTCGTCTCGAGCGCGAGCAATCTCGTCTCGGGCGATACAAACGGCGTGGACGAGGTCTTCGTGCACGATCTCCTCACAGGCTCAACAAGCATTGCGAGCACGGATACGAACGGGACATTCGCGAACGCCGCGGCTACCGGCCCCCAGATCAGCGCGGACGGACAGTATGTCGCTTGGGCGTCAGGTGCCACCAACCTTATCTCTGGCGACACCAATGGAACGAACGACATCTACCGCGCACAGAACACCGTGCTTTCATACGCTGCTGGTATCGCCTCGGGAATACGCCCCCTCGCCGGATTCTCTCTGAGTCAGGTCACACTCGCGCGAACAGCCCAGAGCACTCTCGATAAGTATCTCTCCGAGCTGAATATCGCTGCCGGAAACATCGGTGCGTCAATGAGCCGTATCTCAAGTGCGATCTCGAATCTTACGATTCGAACCGAGAACATCGCTGCGGCGGCATCACGGATTCTCGACACTGATGTTGCGACCGACTCCGCTGAGTTAGTCCGCGCGAATATTCTCCAGAACGCTTCGGCTGCAGTGCTTGCTCAAGCGAACCTCAGCGGATCTCTCGTTCTGAGGCTCCTCGAAGGGTAAGCTTCTGCTCTAGGTTCTTTGTGGCTCGCGACCGCAAAGGCCTCACAATCCAACACACACGGCTGTGCCTGGAAGGCCTGTCGTTCGGTTCTCTGAGAGTTGCGCTCTACAACGAAACGGCGCATTCCATTACAATCTCGGCGAATGCTCGCCGGCATTCTGTTGGGCACCAGTTCACACGACGCGGCTGTCCGTCGATTAGCAACCTTATCAACGCGGTGTGAAAAACAAATGACATATTTAAGCAATACTCTTGTTTCTTTGTCTCGATCGCGAATCTTCGTAGCACTGCTCGCACTCGGAGTATCCGTGGAGGCTTGCGCAGGCTCGTCGACAGACACCATCCCTTCTCGCGAGATGCGGTCATGCACCAGTTCTACCGAGTGCATCCTGGTCCCGTATAAGTGCGATGGCTGTTGTGATGCAACTGCGATCAATTCTACTTCGAAGGAAGCCTTCGTGGAACTTCATCGAGACGCGTGTCTTGATTATCGTGGGCCGGTTTGCGAGTGCGAAGCTCCACCGAGAGCGGCGATATGTCGCAATCAACTGTGCGAGGTCGAAGAGTTGGCGGCGCAGCGTTGAGTCGATACACGGAGAAACAGGGACGACGCTGCTTGGGCAGCACAGTGTCCATTACGGCTGAAGTCTAAATCCCGTCGGCGCCCCCGGGGCGGAATCACCAAACTCAAAAGCACCGAGATCGATCGTCCCGGTGCTCGGCCGAAGCGTCGACCCGCGATGCAACTGGTATTCTCGCAAAACAGGATGTGCGGATGCTCCTGCCGCATTTGACGTTCCTGCATTGATGCAGGAAGAGCTCGCGACGAGTCGGAAGTTCTGCCCTGCGGCGTCAACAAATCCCGGAGCGGCCTGTGTGATCGTGCCACCTTCGTCGACGACGTTCGCGGAGGCGTTTCCGTGACTTCGCACCCAACCCTGCTTGAACCAGTTGTTCCGCATGCGCAACGCCCCTTCGCTATCAATCATCCCAAGCGAAGAACCTGCCGCAGTGACCGAAACAATGTTGTTCCGCGCATCCGCAGATTCGCCTGAAGAGGAAAGGCGCATGAGCGTCGTGTTTCCGCTGCGCGTCGAAACGACAGTGTTGTTGAAGAAGTGGAGCGTGCCTTTGCGGTAGGTCGACGTGTCACCGTTGTCACCACCGTAGTGCACGATCTGACTATTCCCTGCCCCATCGGGTTCGATGAGAATGTTTCCGTAGACGAACGTCGATCGATAGGAGGGAAGATTGATGAGACTTGCGGAGCCGCTCTCAACCAAATCGAGCTGTCGGTTGCCGGACTCGATCCAGTTGTAGCGGACAATAGTTCCGGCAGAACGGTCCTTCAGATTGTTGCCAAGGCACCCAGTGCGCAGCGGCCCATAGCGGTTAAACTGGAATGTGATCCCGTTCGCCTCCGTATAGCTATTGTGCTCATAGATGCTGCCGACGTTTCCGTTGTCGTAGATCCAGTTTCCCTCGACGACGACATTTGAAGACTGATTGGCAACGAAGAGCCCGTTTCCGGAGTCGCGCAGCACGCAGTTCCGGATCGTGATGTTCTGACCCTTCTCGACGTAGACTGACGCGGCGTTGTTGATATACGTGCCGTTGCCGCGTGGACTAAAATATTGAAATGGCGGACGCGCACTTCGGATGTCGAGGTTCTCAACCGTGATCCACGCTGGCGTCGCATCGGGGGGATTGTTCGATCCTCCAATCTTAATCACCGCGCGATTTTCGTTCCAAAAATTGAGGGCTGTCCGAGTCTGGGCGTTCTCTCCGGTGATGACGGGAAGCTCGCCACCGGGACCAACAACGCCGCGTAGGACAAAGGGCTGCGACTGCGTCGCAGGTACCGCGAGCACGAACTTCGATGCGTATGGCTGCGCTCGCCAGTGAATCAGAACGGTGTCGCCGGGAGCGATGTTCTCCCAAGGAACGTTCTCGACTTCGGCATGTGGCTTGCCAGGGCCAACTTCATACGTCGCTGCTGATGCGAACGACGTGATTAGGAAACCAACAAGCGTGAGAAGGAGGTGCCGAGTCATCTGCGTAGTATCGCACTCCTTCCCGGGGAATACGATTTTTTGATCTTCGGGGAGCCGCCGGCGGGAGGGTTTCTCTTTCATTTCTAGAGGATAGTCAGCACTCACTCAGCTCTCGATACGCTCGCGCCCGAGGCCTCTCGGTCAAGACATCTCCGGGCAAGCTCGCAGAACACCGTGATGATTCCCGCTTGAAGCATATCGAACCAAAGTTGCGAGAGATGAAAGAAGCGCAAGGAGCCGAGACCATGGAACTCACCGGCGGCAATCGCGCGATAATGAACGAGCGCCTCGTAGTTTGAGCGACCAACGACGAGGAGAATACTGAGTGCAAAGCAGTAAAACAGAACGACCCGAAGTGCCCCGCGCCTCACTCGATCGAATACCCGACGTGTCGCGCCAAAGAGGATCGTGAAAAGCGCCGCCAGCATTAACGCACCGAGGATGGAGCCTCGCGCGCAGGTATAGGCCAGTGAAGACTCCTCGCAATCGAACTCATCCAGTTGAGGTAGATGTGGATACGGAATGGGCACGTAGTACGCCGCTGTGAGCAAGAGCAAGCCGCCGAGCCAGATTGATATCAGGATGAGATTTCGTTTCACGAAGCTCCTGCGAACGGTGCCGAGTAGAGGCACGCTGTCGTGCCATACTACCTCATTTGGCGACAGCATCATGCATTCGAGACGCTCATTGAGGTCCGTCGGTCGATCGGCGAACCCGCGACCTTCAGCAATGGTACGAATGATTAAGAGAACGATGCCGAGCGGGGGAACAATACCAAAAACAAACCTGCGTCGATGAAGGAAGATTCGCATATCGAGAGAAGGAGTCCCCAGAGGGACTCCTTTTCCAGATACCGACTGCGCAGATACGGCTACGAACCGGAATGTTCGCCCCGATCGGCGAGCACGAGTTCAAACGTCAGTCTCTCCAGGAGTATGCCGACTCTTCGAAATCGCATCGCAAACTGCGCGGTCTCTGCATCTTCCGGATCGTGAGTTGTCAGATACTCCGCCCACTTCTGATGCGCTTTGAGGACCCTTTTGAACTTCCTCGCGGCAGCCGGCATTTCGCTCGCCTGTTCCGGCGTGAACGCGATCGCAAGGAAGAGTCCTCTGGCCGCACTCGACATCTCCTTGCAGAGATCCTCGAGACGATGCGTCGAAATCGTCGCGACCTCCAACTCGGCGAGAGCTTCTGAGACAAGCTCCACCAAGCCTGGAATCTCCTCCCGCCGTTCCTGGGCGGTCTCCGCCGCGATACGCTGGACAGCCTCCCCCTCGAGAATCCCCTCGGTCCGAACTCGACGAGTCAAGTCGGCGAGCTCCTGCTCCGACATTGGCTGAAAGCTCAATTCCTGTTTCGCTGCCGACCCGACGACGGTGAGAAACCCGAGAGCCATCTCGAGAACTCGCTTGCGTCGCTGCGCGATGAATCTCGAGAGAACGAGCCGCTCTTGCTCCACAACCACCTCCCCTCTGCTCTAACCTAGCCCCGCCTGCATCGCTGCGGTGCAAAGATCGCCGCAACACAAGCTCGTCACCCCATATGGGTTCTACTGGAGGTAATAATTGGAAAGAGAGCCAATCAGAATTCTACACGGCACAGGCAGGATTTCACAGCGGACGGCGCGCTTCCCCGATTTATATGCCCGGGCTCCCGAGAGAGAAAGAGGAGGAGAAAGGCTCTACTTTGAAACGCAGCCGGTCCATTGAAGCGAATCTTTGCTTCCCAATCGATAAAGGGCGTAACGCCGCTTCTCATCGATCGTAATGATGTCGGAGCCGTCGGTGATTCCGACAAGAACGTTGAGCGCGCCGTGCTGCACGGAAACGTATGGTTGTTTCTTCATCTCAAGCACCATGGGGCTGCCAGCGAAGATCTCGGTGCGAACGGGGTCGAGTCTTCCCATGTCCACAAGTTCGCAAAGCTTCTCAACGACCTTGCCAACGCAGGCTCGATCGATTGTCCACCCGTCTGCATTCTCAATAGAGAAAGTCATGGTCGCCCCTCTCGGCGTCGCTTCGCCCCGAACCTCGAGCGGCTCGCTGTACGCGGGTGAACAATGCGCAAACGCCGTCGAGATGACGATGGCGCACTGTCCGACAAACGCCCCGAGACTACGGCGCCGGAGGCGCCGAACTAACGGCGATGT
>JADYYL010000384.1 GCA_020853655.1 Deltaproteobacteria bacterium | reverse complement strand
TCCCGGCCATGAGTATTCTGTCAGGCGTTCAAGCAGCGCCGGAGAGTATTTCTTCGGTCGGTCGCCGGAGTATCGACGAATGAAGTGCTCGGCCAGAAGCTTGATGTCATCGCCGCGCTCACGCAGAGCGGGGATGTAGAGCGGCACAACGCTCAGTCGGTAGTAGAGATCCTCGCGGAACTCTCCCTTTTTCACGGAATCACGGATATCGCGGTTCGTCGTGGCGACAACGCGGACATCGATCGGAATCGGACGCGCACCACCAACTCGGTCGACCTCTCGTTCCTGAAGCACGCGCAGCAGTTTTGCTTGCAGCACCGGCTCCATCTCGGAGATCTCATCGAGGAGGATCGTGCCCCCTTGAGCAAGCTCGAACTTCCCGATCTTCTGTCCCACGGCACCGGTGAACGATCCGCGCTCGTGCCCGAACAGTTCGCTCTCGAGGAGGTTACCGGGCAGAGCGGCGCAGTTCACGGCGACAAACGGTCCATTGCCTCGTCGACTGCTCTGATGGACGAGGCGGGCGATGAGCTCTTTGCCGGTTCCGGATTCGCCTTGGATCAGGACGCTGGCGTCGCTTTGTGCGATCGTCGCGGCGATCTCAAGCAGTTGCTTGAACTGCGGATGGCCCGTCACGATCGCCAGGTTATTCTTCTTGGGTTCGCCCGGCTGAGTGCGCGGCGCGGAGAGCGTGGTGGTCGTGCGTTTCGCCGGTTTGAGGGCGCGGCCGACGACTCGCTCAAGATCTTCTGCGGAGAACGGCTTTGTGATGAAGTCGAACGCACCATTGCGCATCGCTTCAACGGCTTGATTGATCGTGCCGTAGGCTGTGATCAACACGACGGGAACCTGAAGGTCGGACTCTCGCACTTTTGCGAGCAGTTCAAGGCCTGTCATCTCCGGCATCTTCATGTCGGTCACGATCAGGTCGGGCTTTGCTCGACTTGCGGCCTCAAACGCTTGTGATCCACTGGAGCACTTCGTGACACCGACGTCGAGACGTCGAAGCACGGCCTCCATGGCGAGCAGCATCTGCTCCTCGTCATCAACTATGAGAACTTGTGGCCGTTCCTGCATGGTCATAATCAACGCGCTCCCTGCACCTCCGGACCACTTGCGGCCGGCACTGACACAACAAACTTGGTTCCCTCGCCTCCCGTCTCAACTTCAACGGTGCCCCCATGGGCGACGACGACGGAATACACGATCGATAATCCCAGTCCCGTTCCTCGTTCTTTCTTCGTGAAGAACGGATCAAAGATACGTGACTCATCCTCTGGATGGATGCCGACGCCCTTGTCAGCAACGCTCACCTGCCAAACCGAGGTCGGTACCACACGACTGACGATCTGCACGTCCGCGCCGCTGGTAGCGCCGCTTCCGTCTCGTCGCCGCCGTTCGTCTACCGCTTCGACTGCGTTCGTGACGATGTTGAGCAGCGCCTGTCGCATCTGAAATGCGTCGACATTGATCTCACCGTCACTCAACGACTGAATCTCAATACTGACCCCGAGCGACTGCGCCCGGGGTAGCACGTCTTCCACGAGCTCATCGATGAGTGCTCGTGCGGACTCCACTCGCTTTCGCTGCGGCGCCGAGTTCCGCACGAACTGCAGCGAGTTCGCGATCACTCGATCCAGCGTGCGAATCCCCTTGTGGATCTGCTCCGCGAGATAAAGCAGGTCCGGCTGGGTGCCGAGGTCCTTCTTCAGCAACGAGCAAAAGAGCTCCATGCTGCCGAGCGGGTTCCGGATCTCGTGCGCAAGCGAAGCAGCCATTTCGCCCATGGCGATCAGGCGCTTCGTTCGTTCCGGATCAATAGCGCTCTGATGTTCCACGCCGAACCTCTGCCTGAGCCTGCTTTCGAACAGTCGGTATCGCATTCGCCGGATTCGCGAGCCGAGCTCGCGCGCCCGCGCGGCCGAGATATTCTCCTTCCGCAAGGATGTACCAGGGTTCCTTCTCAGAGTGACGCACGCGAAGCTGGTCGAGCTCTTGCTCCGCATCACGCATGCGCTCGAGCTGGAGCAGCGCGCTCACACGCGCATAGCCGACCCAGGGGTCGTCGAACTCTTGTGGATTGTTGTCACGACCTTCGGCAATCCAGGTCAGCGCACCTTCGTAGTTGCGCTGCGAGAGATCGATTTCTGCTAGGCGGCGGAGTGCTTGTGCAGAGTATTTCGAGCTCGCTTCGACCGCGGTGTAGCTGTAACGCGCGTCGTCGAGCAGTCCGAGCCGAAGCTGGCATTCGCCGAGGAGATAGGTCATCTCGTTCTTGGCATCGAGCGACGCTTCACTCACGGCGCGGCGATAGTAGCCTTCGGCTTGGCTGTAGGCGCCCTGGGCCTTGAGAGCCTCGGCGACGACGAGCCAGAACTGCGCTCGCATGGGAGAAGCGTCGAGATCCGCGGCGGCCCGTTCTGCTCGCGCGCGTGCTTCGTCGTAGTTCTCCTCCTGGAGCTCAAGAATAGAGCGCGCCAGAAGCTCTCGCTGACGCTCGCTTCCGACGAAATTGCCTTCGCTGAGCGCTTCGTCCCAATACTTTCGTGCACGATCGGGGAGCCCGATTGCCCACGCGCTCTTTGCGGCGGCGAGTCGATCGGCAAGAGTGATTTCGGACTCCGCCTTTCCTTCATACGTGGAAAGGGCTTCCACATGAGCGCCGTGAGAGGAGAGATCCCGGACCGACATCAACGAGCCGTTCCCTTCGCCAAGGGCGGGGGCGGACATCGCAAGAAGCAGGGCCGTCGCCGCTATCACGAGCTTCGTACTGCTGTTCATGTTTATGACTGGCTGTATCACTACTCGGCCGCTCCATCGCCAGAGGTGTCATCCGTGTCGAGGTCGGCAAGTCGAGCGTCATCGGTCGCGAGGAGGCCCTTTTTCTTGATCTTCTCGACGAGCGTGGTGCGGTTGAGGCGGAGCAGCTTCGCGGCCGCCTTCTTGTTTCCACCAGTGCGCTCGAGAGCTTGGCGAATGAGCGAGTTTTCGATCTCTTCGATGACCGTGTTGAAGTCGAGCCCGCCATCCGGCAGCACGCTCGGCATCACCGGGCCGCACGCTGCAAGTTGGGGGGCGAGGACATTCTCGGGAAGATCTGACGGATACACCGCATCGCTATCGACGAGGATCGAGAGACGCTCGATAAGATTCTCCAGCTCGCGGATGTTTCCTGGCCACGGATATCGCTCAAACGTCGAGATTACTTCGCTACTGAACAGAAGCGGTCGACGGCCGACGTTCTTTGCGCATTTGCGGCTGAAGTGCTCGCAGAGCGGCAAGAGATCGGAGCGCCGTTCCGAAAGGCGTGGGAGGCGGAGCGGAACGACTTGTAATCGGTAAAAGAGGTCTTCACGGAACGCTCCGATCTTCACCTGTTCGGCGAGATTCTTGTGCGTCGCGGCGATGACTCGAACGTTGACGGCCTTGCCCTTGATGCCACCGACCGACTCCACAACGCGTTCCTGAAGAACGCGGAGGAGCTTGACTTGCAGTTGCGGGCTCATCTCCCCGATCTCATCGAGGAAGATTGTTCCGCCATCGGCAAGAACAAAACGGCCGGGCTTCGAAGTAACCGCACCGGTGAACGCGCCCTTTTCGTAGCCGAAGAGTTCGCTTTCGAGAAGATTGTCGGGAATAGCTCCACAGTTCACGGGTACGAAAGCGCCTTTGCGGCCGCTCATGTCGTGAATCGCACGAGCGATCAGTTCCTTTCCAGTTCCGCTGTCACCAAGGATGAGAACGGTGCTCGCCGTTCCGGCAACCTTCTCCATGGTGTTGAAGATTTTGGTCATCTCCGGGTGGCTCGTGACGATCGAGCTCAGCACCGGGTGCCTTGTGTTGCTCACCACGCGAAGCTCTCGGGCCGGGGCTTCGTAGACGTCTCTTTCTTGAAGTGGCTCAAGCATGGAAAACCCTTTGAGTGATAACAACCAACAACCAATCCAACCTGCGTCTGCTCTGTTCACTCGAAAGGACAAGAGAACGCGCCCGTCCCCTTGTGCTGCAGTCGAGAGAGAGGACTCCTGGCGAGTCAAACTTCCGGACACCCTTTCGTATGATTCGTCCTGTCCCGTGTCAGATTCATGGCAAAGCGCGTACCAGGACGCGGCGGGATGACGGAGCTTTGTCACCTCGGATTCTGAATCCGATTTTGAGGCATGCGCATCGACCGGGCCTCCCATGAGCTACGGTCCTGCAAACACAATGGAAATCGACTATCAGTGGGATGAAGCGAGGGTCGAAAGTGACGATTTCCCGACACCGAACACTTGGATCGGACGTGATCGCGCCACCGCGTTGACGTTCAAAATTGGACGGTGTTGGGCGTTTGTCATGAAAATTTTTCAGAGCAAAAAGCTAAAGTCCGAGCTGGATTCTGCCGAGGGGTCTGCGTAAACCGCGGCTCAATTGAAGTAATTTGCTGCCTCAGGTAGCTTCGCCTCGCCTTTCCCAAGCTCTCTCTCCCATTCACATCCGGTATCGAAGAACCTGTCATCGGCGCGGAACCGCTCCGCGGCGATGACGGCAACAAGCCAGGTTATCGCTAAGGAGAGTCCCATGAAGTACTTCAAAGGTGTGTTCGTGTTTTTCGCGCTCATCGGGATCGCAAGCCCGACGGCCGCCACCATGCAATCGAAGCCGGCCGCGAAGGAACAAGTGCTGACGGTGGTCGTTGCGCCCGGCAAGGTCCCCGCCCCCGAAGGAAAGCGGTGCGTCGTCGGCTCGGTGATGAAGGGCGACGCGAAGGTAGCGGAAGCGCGCTTCTGCGGAAGTGCCAACCTCGCAATCTTCCGCGACCTCAAAGGCGGCGATCGCGCGACGCTCACGGCCACCCCCGCCGGCCGGCTGCTCTACGACGTCACCAAGGCCGAGCTGCCCAAGAAGTAACCCAGGCGCGTAGCGGTTCACCCGAACCACTACGCGCGCCCCGTTTTCCGTTGCCGTCATCTCTCACTATCTGGGACGGAGCCCAATTAATTTCAAATCCAACAATTCCAGACACTTGAAAATAATTGGGCTCCGTCCCTGAGGGCTCCCCAGAAAAAGCTGAGTGTTGGTACGGAGATAGTGAAAAAGAATGACGTGCATTCCAGAACCTGATCTCGTGCGGTTGTCGAAATCGCACAACGAGAGAGGTCAAGAATGCACGCT
>JADYYL010000383.1 GCA_020853655.1 Deltaproteobacteria bacterium | reverse complement strand
CGGAATGAGCTCCAAGCGATTCTCCATCTCGAGCCAAGCCTTCGCATCGAACGGTCGGACGGAGCGCTGGAGCCCCTTCTTCCCGCCCGCTCGGCCTTCGTCCGGGTTGGGCACCTGAACGATCGCGCGAAGGTTGTCCTCGATCAGACCGCCCCAGGGGCGTAATTTCTCTTCGAGTGTTCCGGGAAGGAATCCAAGCGGATTGCCGACCTCGACCATCGGACGCGTGACGACGATGCGTTCAAAATGACCACGCTCCAGCCGCTCCCACGCCGCTGCGAGCGTAAGGAAAGACTTTCCGCTCCCAGCCGGTCCGGAGATCGTGATCAACCGGATGCCATCGGACGACATCGGGTCGGGCTCTCCGCATCCCATGAGCGCCCAGATCAGAAACTTCTGACGAATGTTGCGTCCGGTCACTTCGCCCGCCACCTTCAAGTAGTCGACCTTTGTTCGGTCGATAATCTCAACTCGATTCGATCGGGCGTCACGAGAGAAGGCGTAGGCGTAGTGAATCTCGGGATTCTCCTTGTCCACGAGATGGAAGAACTGATTCACCGCGGGCTTGCGATCGAGCTCGACTGAGCCTTCTGCGATGAACTGATCGATTTGCTTTCCGGTATATTCCAACTTCCTATATGCCGGGTCGTCGTCGAGATCAGGCGCGCACACGGATTTCAGCTCTTCGGCCGAGACGCCATACACGCTTCGTGCGAGTACGCGGAGGATGCGATCCTGCGTAATGAGGATCACGGGTGATTCTTCCGGAGTCTCTTCAGCGCTCTCGGAATCGCCGCTGTCTTCATACGGTCGTCGCCGCTCGCTTCCGAGCGTATCTTCGATCTCCATGACGGTGGCGAGGATTTCGTGATCAGCGAAGCCCGCCTTCAATCCCCAGGCGATGACCTTCTCGTTTGCCGGACGAGGAGCGATGCGTAGCGTTCCGCCCTTCTCTGTCTCGACTCCCTTGATGAGTGAGCCATTGAGCGAATAACGTTCGAGCTGACGTGCCGCGTCAGATGCCGTCTTCGAGCGCTCGTCAGGTTTGTGGCGGAGGCGATCCAGTTCGTCCAGCACGACGCGTGGTATGACGATTTCGTTGTCTCCGAGGACTCCTGCGAAACCGGGTCCGTCTCGAAACGTCGTGATGTCCTGCACGAGGGCCATGATCGCGGATGTGTCGAGGACAAACACTTTGCTTTCGGGCACGTCATCACCTCATGAAGAGAGAGTGTTCACAGCTCGTCGCAAATCGATTCTGCGACGATTGATCAACCCTTAACATGAGTCTTGTCGATGTCACCACCGAGAACGAGCAGCGAATCCTCTCGCCGAAGATGCTTCGCCGCAAAGGCGCGGAGTTGATCCACGGTGAGCGCTTCGAGTCGTTTGCGGATCTCAGACGGGTGGACATAACGACCGAGCATCATCTCGGTTTCAAGGATCCGGTTCATCCGGCCCACGACGCTATCCCACTCCAGCTCGAGCTGTGCGGTGAGCATGTTGCGATGGCGCGACACTGCGCGCTCGGAGATTCCTTCGACGACGACGCGTTCGAGCTCTGAGAAGAGTAGCTCGAGAACGCGGTCCAAGTTTTCCCGCTCGAACGAAGCCGATACCGTAAATGCCGACGTATCAGCGTAGGATTCGAGCCCTGCATCGATATCGTAGGAGAGCCCCTCTTCTTCGCGCAAGCGCTGAAAAAGGGCAGAGGAATTCCCTTGACCGAGGAGGGAGGAGAGCAGGATGGCGGCAAGGAAATCTTCGTGTGCGATCCCGGGCCAGGGAAAGCCGTAGACCAGGTAGGTCTGATTGGCCTGTCGAGGAAGGAGGAGCGAACCCCGGAGAGTCGAGACTCGCGTATTGTTCAGGGCGTGACCGGGGGGGAATGCGCCAAACGAGCGTTGGGCAAAGTCCTGGACATGTTTCGCGCTGATTCGCCCAGCAACGCTCAGGACAGTGCGAGCACCACAACGAAGCGTCTTCAAGCGCTTCGTCACATCCTTGAAGCCCAGTCCTTCGACGGACTCCTTCGTTCCAGCGACGGGGGAGCCAAGAGTCGTGTCCTTCCAGAACTGCTTTCGGAAGTGTCGATACGTCGCATCGCCCGCGTGATCGTCGCTGTCAAGGATCTCTTGGCGGATGATCTCCTTCTCTACCTCCAAGTCGTCCTCGGTAAACTGGGCGTCTGCAATGAGAGAGGCGAGCAGTTCAAGAAGTGCGTCGGCTCGATCTTCTGGGACCACTCCGTGGATCAAGAGAGAGTCAGGATCGGTGCACGCATTGATCTCCCCGCCAAGTTCGTCGATCTGCTCGGCGATATCCCGCACGGAGAGATTTGAGGTTCGCTTGAAAAGGAGGTGTTCGAGCAAATGACTCACACCGTTCGTCTCTGGAGTCTCGTCGCGTGACCCGCCAACACAGCAGAGCCCGACGGCGACGGTATTGAGATGCGGAATCTCATCAACGAGCACACGAGTTCCGTTGTCGAGGACGTGCTTGCTGACGCGCTCTGTATTCGAATCTTTCTTCACTGAAACGCGTCCTTCGGTAGTGGAACTCTTGAGATCGGAGCGACCTCCGCGACTGCTCGTTCGACTCTCGGCAACCTCGGAACAAGGCCCCATCCGAGGCCCCGATTTCTTCGAAACGGAATAGGTTCGGTCGCTCCAATCACGACGTGCGATCGAGTGGCGCACCCCGTGGTTTACCCCCTCTCCGCTGCGAGGGGAAGGGGAGGAGCAAGAGCCCCCTGGTGCGCTCAGTCTGCGCGGTTGAT
>JADYYL010000382.1 GCA_020853655.1 Deltaproteobacteria bacterium | reverse complement strand
CGCGTCGCGTCCGGCGGCGTGAACTTCAAACCATTCGCGACCAGGTTCATCAGCACGCGCCAGAGCGCCGTCGCATCGGACGTCACGATCAGCCGACGCCTGGGCATGCGGACACGCAACTCGAGGCCGCGCGTGCGCGCCTCGTCGATGAACGCCAGCTTCAGCCGCTCCAGGACCACCCCGAGATCGACTGCTTCGATCCGGATGGGCTCCGTTCCACTGTCGTAGCGCGCCGCCGTCAGCAGATGGTCGAGCGTTGCCCCGAGCATCTGGATCGACGACGTGATGTGCTCGGCCTGCCGGCGCACCTGGCCATAGTCCTGCTTGTCGAGCTTGTTCTTGAGCACGTCCACGAACGTCAGCGACGCCATGATGGGCTGCCGCAGATCGTGGCTGACCGCAGCGAGCAGCCGGGTCTTCTCCCGGTCGGCCTCTTCCGCCGCACGCGCCCGACGATCGAGTTCGATCTGCGCCGCCTCTGCACGGCGACGCTGGAGGAAGAGGTCGCGCTCTCTTGCTTCGGTCGATCTGAGCAAGAAGGCCCCAAGTAGGTTGAAGGCGACGACATAAACCAAAGAACGGGCCGCCCCAGGGGCGGATATATCCCCGTATACGACAAGCAACACGGTAGTACTGAACACCGCCCCGATCCCGATCGCAAGCCAGAGAGGCAACCGAAGCAGCGAGTACGACAGGAACAGCGCAAACAGCACAACCGGGAGGGGGCTCATCCCAGCAGATGCAGCGACCATCCCCTGCTCAGCAACCAATAACGTGATGCCAGCAAGTAGGACAACGCACCCGCTACCAATCACCACCGGGTAGTAGCGGATAGAGAAGTCTCGACGCCTCAGGAGGACGAACAGGACGAGCATCAGGCACGTCACCATACCGGCCCTCGTCCCGAGTACATGCGGAGCGAAGCGGTCGGCCAATGACAGACCCGGAACGAAGATGAACAACGCGATCAAGACCGCAGCTACGGCACAAGCGTACGCCGCCCACATCAGGCCTGCGCGGCGATAGTCGTGCAGGAACGCCTCCTCCGCCTCCCGAAGGTCCTCTGCCGCATCCTGCCTCCGAACTGACGCGCGTTGCCACAAAGTCTCTTCCATGGTGACGTTGCCCTTGCATCTCGTGTTCGCCACTCGCTACGCCCAACTAGCAGGTAGACTATGCCGCATTGCGATGCGGCCGTGCCGCCGATCGCTTCGTTCTCGTCTCATTTGATGTGCCATGGTAGGGCTCTTCAGGTCTGACTCATACTGGATGAAGAGATCACCTCAACGGCGATTTGCTGGTGCACAGCAACCGCTCTAGTTGTCGCGAGGCGGAAGCGACGAGCGATTCAGCGCTTTTGACCATCGACGGGTTTACACGCACGCATCTCCGCTAGATCAAACGCGCAAGCACATCGGATAGCGATCGCAAATTGTCAATAGGTAGATCGATGCGCCCAAGAAAGCCCGAATCACGACCAACCGAGGCGATCACAAGACTAAAAGCCAGCTTGACTCGTCCAGGGCTGGGTCTTGCGCTTCCTTTCCGTGTTCGGCTTGTTCGCACGGAAGAGCAACTTGCGCGAGCGGTCTCTATCCGCCAAGTCGCATACAATCGACATCTACCGGGCTTAGCGCAGGAATTGCTACGACCAGAGCGGGAAGACTTTGAACCCGGCACCGTCATATTGCTCGCCGAATCCAAACTGGACGGAAGTGCGCTTGGCACGCTTCGAATACAGACGAACCTGTCCAAGAGCACGGAATTCGAAGACTTCCTCCCCTTGCCAAAGAAGTACCAAGGGAAGGCACTGGCCCACATCGCTCGCCTTGGAGTTGCCGCAGGGAAATCAACATCGTTGATAAAACTGGCTTTATTCAAAGCCATGCATAGATTTTGTCTAGCAAACCAGATTTCTTACTTGATGGTCGTTGGCGCACCACCAAGGGACCGGTGGTACGATCAATTGGGATTTGAGGATATCTTTGAGCATGGGCAGCTTTTCTTGCTTCCCAGCTCACACGGAATTCCCGGCCGGATGATGTCTTTTGAGGTCGCCACGGCTGAACGCCGGTGGAGGGAATCAAGTCACCCTCTTTATGACTTCATGTTCGTACAGTACACACCAGACATTGATGTCTTTTCATCACTATCGGGCGCGTGGGTGAAGCCTCGAGCGCCTGAGAGCGCCCAAGTAGTCGACAACCACGGATTCCTCGACCTCGGCATCCTAGCTGTGTAGAGAAGGCTACGGCATGCAAGGCCAAACCGTGCCGTCCAACGGGCGTGGTTGACCGCAGGTCGCCAGATCGAACTCAACCCCCTCTCGCCAACCTAACGTCCTGTCGTGCCCTATGGCTTCTCGGGCCCCACAGGACAATGGAAACACAATCGATATCAGCGCAACACGCTGCTCAGGGAACCGCATCGCGCTTTCCCAAAGAGCGGGTTCGCGCTCTTGCTCTACTGCTGGCGCTTCTGTCAGCGGTGGTGCTATTCGTGTGGAACTCCAGTCCAAGATCCGCCCAGACACGTTCAGAGAACGAGTCTTCCGCTGTTTCAATTCGCTACCTTGGGCCGTCCGAGCGATCAGACGATTCGGAGAGGGAAAGCATCCTCTCACGCGTGCAGACGCAAGGTCTGCCTTCGTCCCGAGGACTCAGCCCAAGCACGCCTTTTTGGATGCTTCTTAGCGATGTGTCTTCGTCGACTGACCAAGATCGCATCATTGAGGTAAAGCTGCTCAGAGCTCGGTCGGTAACGGCGTACGCGGTAATTCAAGCACCCGGCGGACGAGCCTTGCTCCAACCGCTCAAGGCCGAAAATGCGAAGGGTGGTCTGACAGTTCGCATCCCTCGCGGGACCCAGCAGCCGATCGCAGTGATCGCCCGGATCGACCCTCTCTGGACTTCCGCACCAAAAGCAAGACTATGGAATGCAACTGCCTTCGATCGTTCGGTCGATGTGTTCGACCGCGCAGGAGGCGCATTCTTCGGAGCGTTTCTAATTATCGCAGCCTTCAGCGCGATCATTGCGGTACGCAATCGAGATCTGACTTTTCTATTCTTCTCCATTTGGCTCGTTACAACCCTACGGCTTGTTGCGATAAACGGTGGATGGGATCCCGTATGGCTGAACCTTCCCATTTCGGGAGAGGCGGCCTCAGTAATCCTCCGCACGTCCCTGGCACTGCACGCCTTAGTGACAGCACTCCTTTTCCGTTCGCTGTTCTCTGAATCACTCCCACAGCGCTGGGACACCAAGGCCCTTTCGCTCATCGTTTATGTCCTTGCTGCAATCTCCGCCGCATCGATATTTACCGAACACGAAGCGACCTTGCAGATGATATGGACAGCAGGCGGACTGGGCCTCATCCTATTGCTGAAGCTGCTTTGGCGACTGATCGGAACGACGCCCACTAACGTCGTGAAGGCATATGCTTTCTCTTGGATATGCCTGATCTTTGGCATGCTCGGTGACATCAGCTACGCCGCAGGGTTCATAGATCTGCCGGTGAGCGCCAGTTCAATCGGGGCGTGCCTTTCCGCGTTCGTCATGGCAACTGCCATGGCCGAGAAGATTCGCGCAGAGCGAGATGATAGGATCCGCGCCCAAGCGAACGAAGTGGACGCGCTCCAAAGGTTTCGCACCAACTACACAACCGTCCCCATCGGACTCTGCACTCTGGCTCCCGATGGCAGAGTCATCGATTTTAATCCAGCATTTGAATCTCTAGTCGAGCAGGAGAATAACCTCCTATATTCCAGCCATTGCACGTGGGACATGCTCTTTGGAGGCGGATCCTTTAGTTCAATCTGGAAGGGTCTAGAGAAGTCAAAACAAATCGAAATCGAGATCGCAGCCGACATTAGAGGAAAGAAGCGCTGGTTCAAGATGAGGGCGGTTCTCAAGGCGGAGAAGGTCGAGGGCTCAGTCGAAGACATCACCCAACGCAAAGAAGCCGATTTCCAGCTTCGCTTCCTCGCGCATCACGATCCGCTGACTTCCCTGCTCAATCGGCGCGGATTCGACACCCGGTTCGAACGGGCGATGTCGCAGGTGGCGCAGGGGGAATCAGCACTGCTTGCCTACGTCGATCTGGACCGGTTCAAACTCGTGAACGACCTCTTCGGCCATGTGGCGGGCGACAACGTGCTGCGCCAGGTGGCGGACCGGCTGAAGGCCCGGGTCCAAGAGCCGCATTCGATCGCCCGCGTGGGCGGCGACGAATTCCTGATCCTCTTCGTCGGGATGCAGCCGCTCGACGCCAAGGCCCTGTGCGAAGAGATCCTCGACGACATCCGGACCTCTCCGTACCAGTTCCAGGACAAGGCGTTCAGCGTCGATGCGAGTCTGGGATTGACCCCGCTCGAGCGAAACATGTCCGAGCGCGATGCGATCTCGACGTGTGACCGTGCGTGTTCCGAGGCGAAGCGCCTGGGCGGCGCCCACGTCGTGCTGCTCAACGACAAGTCCGAACAGGTGAAGCAGCACCTGGACGAGATCCGCCTGATCGCGGAGATCCGGAACTCCCTGCCGGAGGATCGCCTGTTCACCGTCTTCCAGCCGATCGTTTCGCTGCGAGAGCCGGCCAGTTCACTGTGCTACGAGGTGCTCCTGCGGATGCGGGACGACGACGGCAAGACGATTCCGCCCGGGCGCTTCATTGCTGCGGCGGAACGCAACGGCCTGATGACCCGCATCGACCGGTTCGTGCTCACGAACACTCTGGAGTGGCTGGACCGGCACCCCGAGCACCGCGAACATCTTTCGTTCACGACGTTGAACATCAGCGGCGCGTCGTTGAACGACGAGCGATTCATCGAAGACGTCCGGGCGATCGTGCGCGAACATCCTCAATCGGCGCCGAAGCTGTGCTTCGAGATCACCGAGAGCGTTGCACTGTACGACCTGAACGGCACGCGGCGGTTCGTGGACATGATCAAGGCGTTCGGGGCGATGATCGCGCTCGACGACTTCGGCGCGGGGTACACCTCGTTCAGCTACCTGAAGGAACTCCGCGGGGACATCGTCAAGATCGACGGCGGCTTCATCCGCGACATCAACTCGAATCCGGCGAACTACGCGATCACGCGCGCGATCATCGACGTTTCGCACGAGCT
>JADYYL010000381.1 GCA_020853655.1 Deltaproteobacteria bacterium | reverse complement strand
TTCGATCGGCATCTGGTGTTATGCCGAGGGCGCTTGAAAGTGGCTCTTTCTGAACGGCCGGACCCGCGTTGTTAACTCTCCGCCTCTCCACACGTTCTTTGGAACGTTGCCGGAAACGCCCCACTTTCTGGACAGTCACCATAATACCTCGGTAGGTGTGAGACGGTATGCCATCCCCAGAACAAAAGCCGGCGCAGCCCGCGTCGAAGGACCAGGACCCTCGTCGAGTCACGACCGACCAGTTGCGTCTCGAAACCAATCGCAGCCTTGCGGTGGCATCTCTCGATCCCGTGATCCGAGAGACTTTCCAACTTGACCGGGTCCGAGCGGAGCCCGATCAGCAATCCACCCGAGTCGATGCCGTTAGCGGCCTTGGTTCTCTGTCGTTCGACCCGTCTTATCAGCGAGTTCAAGAGCGATGCGAGATCCCGCGAGCGCTCGCGTGCGCACAATTCGGCACCGGTGAGATCGTCGTTGTTACCTTCGATGAGTATCAGCGGGTTTTTCGGACGGAAGATAAAACGGGCGAGTCACCACTCCGTGCCGCCATCGTATCGACGCTTCCTGAGATTGGCCCCTTGCGAGATCGCGACGAGTCGCGCACCGCAGCCGAGTATCGCTCCGTGATCCGACATGAGATCCCTCATGCGCTGCGCTTTAGCTCCGAGTACCGCGCTATCACGGAGGAATATCGGTCTCTAGAAACCGCGGGGATAATCCCCCCCGTGAGCAGAGAACTCCGACTTTCCCAGATCCTCCTCGACTATGATGCGGAGACGATGGGGAACTCAACGGTCGAAGCCTTTGGTCTTGATCGTCAGCATCTCAAGGCATGGGGGCCAGGAGGCACAGCTGCGGGTCAACGCATCGACCGCGTGCTCGCAGTCATCGCAAAGGACCCGAGCGCTTACATCGACCCTGCGTCATCGCAGATGCTCGCGGATCTCCGAGCCTATCGTGAAGGCTCACCGGAAGCGAAAGCCGCTTTTCGACTCGGCGCGCTTGATACCGTACTCGTGGATTCGGTTGCCGAGTATGGGGAGAGGCAGAAGATGGGAACATCGGAACTGCAACGTCTGACCCGCGACGTATACACGTTTATCGAGGACGGTCGTGAGAGTGTCCCAGCGGAACGGCGGCCCCAGACGGCGCGCGCTGTTCGATTCGCTCAAGAGCGAATTCGCTCGGCGGAAACGGTCATTGATCAGGCGTTACGGTGACACACGAGTAGGCGCCGACCTCGACCGCGACTGCGGCATCGAGTCTCGGAGTTCCTCCCGCCGACGGAATCAATCCAACACTTCAGGTGAGAGCGCGGCGACCAACTTATCTTGGAGATCCTTCACGCCGAATGGCTTCCACATATACAGGACGTTCTCTTCGCCGCTGACCGAGTGGTACACCTTAGCGGCCGTGTCTCCGGTCACGATGAGAACTGGAACGGTGCCCATCGATTCGGACTCTCTAATTTTCGTGATCAGGCCATCGGCTCCCATGTCGGAGAGATGAAAATCGGAGACAATGAGCTCAAAAGAATCTGCTTGTGAAAGCGAGAGAGCTTCGGCACCACTCGCCGCCTCGACGACGTTCTCGAAGCCCAGGAATCCGAGGAGCTTTCGCACGACCTTTCGAGCACTGGGCACATCGTCGATGAGAAGGATTCGCACGCCTTTCTTCTCGGCGAGACGCGGATCTTCCGCTGGTCGTTCAGCCATATTCTTACCGTCTTGAGTCTTTCTTGTTACCCCAATCTATCGACGCAACCACTTCGATACTTGACGGTCTTTCCGATGCTATTCCGCAATCAGTTCAACCGAATAGCTCGCATCACGCGATATCAGAACATCCTCAGGTAGGGATATTGTCGCGATTCCATTTGGCTCAAGGCAGAGTGGCCCGATGCCGAAAAACATCTGTGAGATCAACAACTCAGGATTGAGCAGGTGCCCATTGAAGACCGCGCAAATGTCGTGGAAAGAGACCGCCGGATGGATTCCCATCGACGCGTCAGAGGTCAGCGCACGAGCACAGCTCATTCTTGTGTTCGGAGGTCGAGCGCCAAATGTTGTCTCACGCGCGATTCAACAACTGCATGCGCGGTTCCCCGACGCTGCCATCCTTGGATGCTCTACTGCCGGAGAGATCCAAGACATTCACGTGACTGACGAAGGAATCGTCGCAACGGTAATCGAGTTCGTATCCACACGAGTGCGAAGTGCCACAATTGAGCTCCGCGCTGGCGAGAGTCAGCGGGTGGGAGAACAACTTGCCCAACTGCTCAACGCACCAGACCTTCGACACATAGTCGTCCTCTCCGACGGACTGCTAGTCAATGGGAGCGACCTCACACACGGCATCGTCAGCTCTGTCGGCAAGGAGGTGACGGTGAGTGGCGGTTTGGCAGGCGACGGCTCTCGATTCAAAGAGACTTTCGTCTACACGAACAACGGCGCAAAGGGAGGAATCGTCTCTGCCGTCGGTCTCTACGGCTCGGCGATTCGCGCTCGATGCGCCTCGCTCGGGGGTTGGGATAGCTTTGGACCGGAGCGGGTCGTCACGAAATCCAAGGGGAACGTGGTCTTCGAGCTTGATGGTCGCTCCGCACTCAATCTGTATCGGGAGTATCTCGGAGAGCATGCGACGGGACTGCCGGCGACGGGTCTCCTCTTTCCGCTCAGCGTTCGCGGACGTAGCGACGACTCCGGACTTGTCCGCACCATCCTCGGCATCAATGAGGACGAGCAGTCGATCACCTTCGCTGGCGATGTCCCAGAGGGGCAATACGCACGACTGATGAAGGCAAACTTCGACCGACTCATCGACGGTGCGATCGCTGCTGCGAAGCTCGTCACAGATATCGCCGAGTTTCACAGTTGCGACCTTGGGATCCTGATCAGTTGCGTGGGACGAAAGATGGTCCTCGGACAACGGGTCGAAGAGGAGGTCGAGGGCGTTCGAGATGTGCTCGGCTCGAAGCCGATGCTCACAGGCTTCTACTCCTACGGAGAGATCTCGCCGCTCACCCCAACGGCCAAGTGCGAGCTTCACAATCAAACGATGACCATCACCGCGCTCAAAGAGGTCGTGGATTAGCCAGTGACGTACGAATCGCTCCATCCGCTGCTGGCACGCCAACTTCGCCGGGCTGGCCTAGATCCATCCACGCTTCCGCCGGAGTGGGTCAAGCTGCTGAAGGCTGTGGATCAAGCGTATACACAGTCCGATGCGGATCGACGGATGGTGGAACGCAGCCTCGAGCTCAGCTCGCGTGAGCTTCTCGAGCAGAACGCAGAAATGCGAGCGACGCTCGAGTCCTTCCCGGAGATCCTTGGAAGAGGACCGATACACAGCACACAAGGTTTTCGCGAACTCCTTTTGAATCACGTTCGCGAGCTCTCTGAATCGAGAGACCGCATTGCCGTGCAAGCGGAACTCCTTTCCGCGCAGACCCGAGAACTCGCAGTGGCACGAGATCAAGCGCTCAGCGCCAGTCGAGCGAAGTCGGAATTCCTCGCCAATATGAGCCACGAGATCAGGACACCGATGAACGGCGTTCTCGGGATGCTCGGTCTCGCCCTTGATGGGCAATTGTCGAGTGACCACAGAACGTTCTTGAGCATTGCTCAAGACTCCGCGCTCGCGCTGGTGTCATTGCTCAACGATATCCTCGATCTCTCCAAGATCGAGGCGAACAAACTGGAACTCGACGCGGTTCCGTTCGACCTTCGCGATGTCCTCGAGGGTGCGATGCGGACCAGCGCACTCTCGGCACAGGAAAAAGGCCTCGACTATGAGGCGGAGGTCGATCCCACGCTGTCCAACTCGTTTTTTGGCGATGCAAACCGCCTCCGTCAAGTTCTCACGAACCTGCTTGGCAACGCTGTGAAGTTCACCGATCGTGGCTCTGTTCGACTCAGTGTGCGTCGCGTGGAGTCTACGCAAACAAGCGATACTGTCAGAATCACTGTCGAAGACACCGGAATTGGAATACCCGCCGATAAGCTCGCGTTCATCTTCAACGCGTTTGAGCAAGTCGAAGGTGCGGAGAATCGACGCTTCGGCGGATCAGGACTCGGACTCGCCATCTCCGCCAGACTGATCTCCATGATGGGTGGTTCGATCGAAGTGCAGAGCGAGCTCCGACGAGGGAGTCAGTTCACGTTCGAGCTTTCCTTTCCTTGCACACCCGGGCGCTCCATTCCTCCGCGTGAGTTCACGACTGAAGGACCGATACTCCTCGTCGGTGGCAACGAACGCAGTCAAGGATACATCCGAGAGGTTCTTCAGGTGGCTGGCGTTACCAACGTCCAGTCTCACTCCCCCGACTCGGATGGAACGGAAAGATACTCCGCAGCGATCATCGATTGCGGCTCGTCTCCGGACCGATACCAGACCATCGTTCAACAGATCGCTATGCTGACTGCACGCGCTGAACGGATCGTTTGCCTCCTTCCGCTCCACTGCTTAAGTGT
>JADYYL010000380.1 GCA_020853655.1 Deltaproteobacteria bacterium | reverse complement strand
CGTTCGAGATCCCTTGACCGAGAGGACCGGTCGTCGCCTCGACTCCGGGAGTCATGTGATACTCCGGGTGACCTGGAGTCTTGCTCTCCCACTGCCGAAACGACTGCAGGTCTTCCATGCTCACGTCGTAACCGGCGAGATGAAGCATCGAATACAAAAACATCGATCCATGTCCGTTGGACAACACGAAGCGATCACGATTCGCCCACTGCGGGTCGCGCGGATTGAACTTGAGATATTTCAGCCACAGCACTGCTCCGTAATCCGCGACACCCATTGGCATTCCCGGGTGTCCAGAGTTCGCTTTCTCCACTCCATCCGCCGAAAGCACACGGATCGAATCGGCGACCAGCTTTAGTGATTTGTGATCGAGTGCTCTCATAGCCATTGCAAAGTTCTCGTAAATTTAATCTTGGAGTGTGACCGCGCGCAGTCGCCGAGGGCCGGCAATCGGCGCAAGGTTCATGTGCCGGATGGATTTTGGCGGTCGACGGACGAGGTGGAGCATAGCGTAAGAGGGCTCATTCACACAGCAAAATGTTAAGAGTCGGCGTGGCGCATCCATCCTTTGAGCCACGCCATTTTGTGGCGGAGAGACAGGTGAATTGCCGGGGCAAAGGGCGCGTCGAACACGTGATCACGCTTCGACTCGAGCACCCCCCTCCGAAGAACTCTCGATTTAAAACGGGTCGATCGCGCGTATTGACGAACACCGCTCGCGCGCCTAAGTATTCGCCCAACGTCATTCCCTGAGGTCTATGCAACGCACCGCCGATTCGTTCAAACTCGCCCTTGGAGACAAAGCGCCTTACTTCAGCTTAAAGGCGACAGACTCTAAGATTTACTCGCTTCGAGTGTTTGCCGACAGCAAAGCGCTTTGCGTTATTTTTACCTGCAATCATTGCCCCTACGCTCAGGCCTACGAGAAGCGACTGATTGATATTGCCCTCGCCTACGCTCCAAAAAATATTCGGTTCGTCGCTATTTGTTCAAACGATGCCGACGGATACCCAGAGGACAGCTTCGAGCGAATGGTGGAGAAGAGTCAGACCCTTGGATTCCCCTTCCCCTATCTCCACGATGAAAAACAGATCGCGGCTCGCGCATATGACGCGGCATGCACGCCGGAAGCATATGTTTTTGATGGCGAACAGCGGCTGGTGTATCACGGCTCGATCGACGACAACCACAAAGAGCCCGCTGAGGTGAAGGCTCACTACCTTCGAGACGCGCTCGATGCCATCCTCTCCGAGCGCCAACCTGAGATTCCACTGACCGGGTGCCTTGGATGTTCCATTAAGTGGAAGGACTGACCGCCCTCTCGCTCAGACACGCCCAATAAGCCTTTTACGCGGCATCCCAGTATGGGTGCCACGCGCGATCCGGCCCCTCGAAAAAGCCGTGCTCACCGAGAAATTCCCGGGTATCGTCCTCTCCTGGTCAGGAGAGCGCGACCTGTTCTTTTCAAGTTGAGGCAGGTGAGCTGTTCCCTTTGGCTCCCCTTGCGGAGCTCTCAGCACTTGCACGACCGTGCCTTCAGGGGAAAGCGCTTCGAGCAACTTTCGTGCAGGGTTTAGACGAGCCCACTCGAACGAGGGTGGAAGACCCAAATTGGAGCCGTCTTATGGACCTCTACCGCTACTTCCATCCGCACCATAACCCACGACTCCGGAATGTCGCTCCTCGACTCCAAGAGCTTAACGAGCTTGAGCAGGCGGCCATCGAACTTCGCAAAGCCGTTCAGCGCACCGAGATTCGCGCAGCACACACCGAGGATGATGGCGGACAACGGTCGGCGCTTGGGGAGCTCGTGCCACTGTTGGAGTGCGTCATCGGCGCACTTCACGGACTGGCGGAAGCGCATCCTGGCGATCCGCGCGAGGTCATCAGCCAGCTCTTCGAGGAACGGAAGGATCTGCCAGGTTGGGAGAACTGGGCCAGACTCCTGAAACAGCAGCTTCGAGACCGAACCTCTCCCGCAGACGAAGACCCAGAGTCTCGGCTTGCAATAGAGCGCGAAGCCACGCGAGCGAGCCCTCCCGCCTCTCCGGCGCTCGAAGGAATAGCCTTCCTCGGCGACGTCGTGCCGACGGACGAGTAACCCCCCCCTTTTTGCCTTCTTCACCCCACGTTTTTTTCACGTGTTCAAAACCACCCCGTTCCAGGCTAAGATGCGACCATTGCATTGAAACGCATTCATCTGTGAACGACCTTGACTGACACACCGAAAATCGCCGCTGCTCCTGTTGCCGTATTCCGTGAAGATCGAAAGGCGAGACGCCGACGGCTGACCGAACGGCTCGAGGCCTTGCGAGAGCGAACCAATCTCCTCGAACTCGAACTTCGCGATTACACCAACGACTACTTTCGGGTCTGCATCTTCGGAAGCGCTCGGATCAAAGCGCACGACGATATCTATAAAATCACTGAGCAGGTCGCTTTCCTTCTTGGACGGGAAGGCATCGACGTTCTCACTGGGGGCGGCCCGGGACTGATGGAGGCCGCAAACAAGGGGGTGCTCCGAGGTCGAACGGACTCCGGGAGTAAGAGCCGGTCGTATGGCATCTCGATCGACGTAGGGTTCCGTGAACCCCCGAGCGAGCATCTCGATATCCGCCACCATCATCGGCGCTTCTCGTCACGGCTCGACGATTTCATGCGCCTCTCGCACGCCACCGTCGTCACACCCGGCGGTATTGGAACGATGCTCGAGCTCTTCTTCTGCTGGCAGTTACTCCAATTTGAACACATCCCCGAGCGTCCCCTCATTCTTGTCGGGAAAGCGTTTTGGAGCGGCCTGATGGAGTGGGTTGAGGAGATCCAGGTGAAGAGAGGATTGGTCAGCCCGAGCGATATGCGTTGGGTAAAGATCGCCGACACGCCGGAAGAAGCGCTGAGTTTCATCGTTCCCGAACATCAGAAATTCTTGGAAGAGATGAGACGACGACGAGAAGCGGGGCTTCCGCCTCCGAAAGTCGAGCCGCCACGCGACTGATTGGCCGTGAGTGGTGCGGATCAACGGCGCGTGGTGCACCGTTTTCTCGTCGCCGGAAGCGGAGAGCGAGCGTAGAGGCGGCCAAAAGGCTGTTGATCACTCGCCCGAAACGCCCGCAGCAACACCACCTCCCTATCGCCCAAGAGCGAGTAACGCCGCGCAGCCGAGGACGAAACCGAGTACCTGCAAAATCATCCGAAGCCGCGCCTTGTCTCGCGACAGCTGCAGCTTCACTTGCGGGGGTAACGATCGAACCGTCTGATCCTCGCTTCTCCGTCGCGAACGTCGAAGACGGTGAACACCGGTCGTCCGTGCGAGCTTCATCGAGGTGGAGACATGTGTGAGCGGTTTTTTTTGCTTTCGCCGAAGACCGAATTTACGACGAGGCGAACGACCAACGTCCTTCGCGGTCACGTCGGGCCTCGATGTCACCGCGGGAACATCCTCGCTCGACGCCCCTTCCGGTTCGTTTTGAATCATCTCACTTTTCAGATCGCGCTGAACCGTAACTTCGCGCCGACGAACATTCAGTACTCGTTGAGGTCGAGTCACCACGATGTTCTCGGCGACGAGGTCTTCTGCGACCCGAGACTCGACGAGCGTCTGCGCGCGTGCAAGGAGCGACGAGGTTTTCCCGGACACATGCTCGTCACCCTCCGCGCGAACCATCATGGCGAGCCATGAGGCAGGGATCTCGTCCAAGCTCGCAACGATGATTACCTGATCCCGCTCTTCGGCGTTTCGCTTGATGAACTCCGCCGCACGTCGTTGCGCATCCCCTCGCAATCCCGCCAGAGGATTCTGAAGGTAGAGGACTCTCGAACGATCGAAGAAGAAGCAGGCAAGGGCCAACAAGCGGGCCTCCACCCGAGGAAGTTCTCCGACAAGCATCTGCACATGGTCCTTTAGCGCGAGGTCGGAGAGTATTCGCGCTGCCTCAGTGGGCGAGGCGCCGGAACCGCTGAGGAGGTCAAACACTGTCAGCTCACGATCGGCGACATGCGGTATAAACGGAGCGAGTTCGGAAAAATGCAGCGGGGCGCCGTGCCATCGAAGCTGCACGTTATCAAGCTCCCCATCCAAGGCACGTGGCGTCAACAACGGCTTGTCGAGAATGTTCACGCGTCCGAGTGAGCACCGATAGACCTGGTCAAATCGACCGGCGGTTCCGACTTCTCGAATGATGAGTGGTGCAGAAATGTGATCGAGCTTCGTGCGAGAGGTACCCCAGGAGCGTGGGGTATCCTCCCCACGTTGGCCCTTCACGACCGAGAGAATGCCAGACTGGCTCATACAAAAACCCTCGCACTGCACGTTGACGGAGCCTTTTCCCCCTCAACCCACAGCAACGGTGGGTCCGGTCGATTGGAGAGGGCTCATCATCTTAACGGGAAACGAACCCGATGACATTCCCAAAATCTCTCATCTGAGGGTGCTCAACCGATTTGGATGCTCCAGCCCGTCCGAAGGGCTCGCAGACCGCGGGGGGGGCCGCGGAAGGCAAACGGATTCGACAGTTGGGTGGTAACTGGCTACATTCTCAGCCGTATTCGGGCAGTTCGCGAGGCGGTTCAGGGAGACTATGGTCGCAATTCGATTCTTCAACACCCTCACTCGAGCAGTCGACACATTCGAGCCGATTCAGCGGGATCAGGTCCGGATCTATTGCTGCGGTCCAACGGTCTACAACTATCAACACATCGGCAACCTTCGAACCTACATCTTCGAAGACACGCTTGTTCGTGCTCTCCGCTATGCGGGGCACCAAGTGCAACACGTCATGAACATTACCGATGTTGGCCACCTCGTCTCCGACGCAGACGACGGGGAGGATAAAATGCTCGTGGCCATGCGCCGGGAGGGCAAGACTTCGGAGCAAATCGCCGACTTCTATACGAAGATATTTTTCGACGACTGCGGAAAACTCAATATCCGGCGCCCCGACGTCGTCTGCAAAGCGACCGAACACATCGCTGAAATGATCGACATGATCAGTCAACTCGAGAAGCGTGGCTTCGCCTACCAAGCCGGCGGCAACGTGTATTTCGATGTCGCGAAGTTTTCAGCGTATGGCGAACTCGCAAAGCTCGATCTCAGCACCCTCCGTTCCGGAGCGAGAATCGAGGTCGACTCGCAGAAACGCAGCCCCCTCGACTTCGCGTTGTGGTTTACCAAATCGAAGTTCGAAGGACAGGAACTCCAGTGGGATTCCCCTTGGGGAAGAGGATATCCGGGTTGGCATATCGAATGTAGTGCGATGGCACGCCGCTACCTCGGCGATGAATTCGACATCCACTGCGGGGGCATTGATCACATCCCTGTTCACCATACGAACGAGATCGCCCAGAGCCAGGGCGCCACAGGGCGAGCGCCCGCCAAATGGTGGATGCATGGCGCGTTCTTGCTCGAGAAGAACGACGGGGAAGACGCGAAAAAAATGTCGAAATCGGCCGGAGCTTTTCTGGTGCTCGATCGCATCATCGAACGCGGAATCGAGCCACTCTCCTACCGTCTCATGTGCTACAGCGCGAACTATCGAAGCGAACTCGCCTTTAGCTGGAGCGCGCTTGAAGCGGCGGACGCAACCTTTCGAAAGGTTCGCTCGACCGTCGAGACGCTCCGTGAGAGTGGAGAACCAGCAGAGATTACGACCCCGCGCGGACGCGAGCTGCTCGCGCAGTTCGAATCGAGTGTCTTCGATGATCTTGCCATGCCACGAGCGATTGCGGTGATGCACGCCGTGCTCGGTGCATCGGATGTCGAGCCCACCGAACGGCTCGCACTCCTCGAAAAGTTCGATGAAATCCTTGGTCTCGGCGTCAAACAGTGGCGACGAGTTCTCACGGAGATTCCAGCCGAGGTGACGGCGCTCGCCGACGAGCGATTGGCCGCACGACGAGCGAAGAACTGGGGAGAATCCGACCGACTTCGCGACGAGATTGCGAAGCGCGGCTTTGCCGTCCTCGACGCAAAAGACGCATACACTCTTAAAAAGGCCTCATCGTGAGTGACTTTGAAGGACAAATCGTCACCGTCCTCGGCGGCGCCGGCTACATCGGATGCGTGCTGACACGTCACCTGCTTGACGCTGGGGTTCGAGTCCGGGTCTTCGATAATTTCACGTTTGGTTCAGAGGGGATCGAGCGGCTGAAACATCCTTCGCTCGAGATACTCGAAGGAGATATCTGCGACATTCGTCGGACATCTGCGGCGATTGCAGGTTCGGACGCCATCGTGCTTCTTGCTGCGGTTGTGGGCAAGCGAGTCGCCGATGACCCGCGTCCGTTTATCAGAGAGGTCAATCTTCTCGCTTCCTCGGTCGTCATCGACGCGGCTATCGAGCACGGAGCCTCGCGACTCATCTTCGCGTCGTCTGACGCGGTTTACGGCATGCAGTCCGGTGTGATGTATGAGACCGGCACTCCCGATCCGGTCAGCCTGTATTCCCGCCTGAAGCTTCGAATGGAAGAGCAGGTCATTCGCTCCAAGAAGCGAACTTTCCACCCGACGGCGCTCAGGATAGCCAATTGCTACGGCTACTCGCCCCGGATGCGATTTGACCTCGTTGCCAACGCCCTCATTCGGGACGCCGTGCTGAAAAAGGAGATCACGATCACGGCGAAGGAGCAGGTCAGGGCGCTGGTTCACGTGGATGACGTTGCTCGAGCGATCGTGAGCTGCCTTCGGGCTCACGTCAGTTTGGTCAGTGGTCAGATCTTCAACGTTGGGTCGAACGAGCAGACTTATCAGCTCAACCACCTCGTCAACCTCGTCAAAACGCTCGTTCCCGAGGTCTCCGTAAACATCTTGGGTGGCAGTCCGGACGTGGTCGACTATCACCTCAGTTCGAGCAAGATCCAGAAACTCTTGGATTTTCGCCCGCAGGGCACCGTCGAACGGGCGATGATCGAACTGAAAGAGCTACTCAGCACTGGCCGCTTCAGCGACCCTTTCGACCCGCGACTCTCGAATACTTGATCGCAGACAGCTTCCGATCCGTCCTGTTTCGAGCAGCGGTAGAACGCTCGTTCTCACCGGAGACACGCTGCCTCCGATTTTATTTTACCTCGACATTTCTTCAGCCGATTCCTTATACTCGAACGTGGTTACGCTGCGTGAGTCGGCGTTCATCCCTCACCAAGAATCGTTGAGATACTTCGGTCGTGTACAATCCGTTGCGCGCGTCCAATCTGTTCACTCGGTCAGTTGCAATCACTGCCGGTTTCGCTTGCCTACTTTTTTCTGCTCGCGCCGATGCGCAACTTGCGCCGGATCACTCGGCAACCTCTCTCATCGTCCCCCCACTTTCCAATATCAGCTTTGTGACGGGACCAACGGAGCCCCACACTCCAAAGCCCGCGCTGGTGTCGACG
>JADYYL010000379.1 GCA_020853655.1 Deltaproteobacteria bacterium | reverse complement strand
CCCATTTTTCCACAGTATCCAATACCTCCTCGTCGCGTGGTCGATGCAACTCGTCGAGCGCGCCGAACGGGAAAAACAGCTCGGTAATCCCGCGTTCTTCTGGACCGAAAGTGCGCGTTGGTTCGGGCTGAATATCGTCATTGGCGCTCTTCTTTTCGCGGCGCTTCCCGAGCTTGTCGCAAGAGCAGGGAATCCTACTGAACTTTCGATGGGCATTGTCCTCGCTGCAGTGCAGCTCCATCACTTCTTCGTTGATGGAGTAATCTGGAAGCTCCGTCGGGCAACTGTATCCCAACCATTAATGGTCAACCTCCTCGACTCGTTTTCGCCACAGAGAACCACATGAGACACGTACTTCTGTTTTTGCTTTTCCTACTTCCTCACGTCGCAGAGGCTCAGTTGCCGCAGCTGCCGCGTCAGAGCGAGGAACGCATTGTGTTCCACACAAACGCCGGACCGCTGGTCTTCGCGCTTTTTCCAGACTCCGCCCCTCAGACGGTGCGACAGCTACTCGCGATGACAAAAGCGGGTGTCTACGAGGGGACTCATTTTGCGCGGAGCGAACCGGGATTCGTACTGCAACTATCGACTGCACAAGACCGCTCGATCCCGCTCTCCCCGGAGCAACAAGCCCTCCTGAAGAAGCTCCCCGGCGAATTCGATTCGTCGCTTCGGCACATGCGAGGCGCGCTGTCGATGGCGCGGGACACGAATGACATCAATAGCGCGGAGTCGTCGTTCTCCATCCTTCTTGGCCCGGCTCCACATCTCGATGGCCAATACACAATCTTCGGTCGACTCGAGTCGGGAACTCCTGTCCTCGGCGAGCTTATTCGCGTTCCTACCGACGCGAACAAGCGTCCCATCACTCGGCTCGAAGTCATTCGCACAGAGGTGGTTCAGGATCCGGCCCGGTTGGTCGCCCTCCAGCAAGAGGGCCTTCGACCTTTTCCGCTGGCTATTCCAGAGTCGATCGCTTCGAACGCCGCTCCGCTGATAGAACCCGCCGCATTCGGTCTCTCTATTCTGCTCGTCGTACTCACGGTTCAAATCATATTCGATTCGATCTTTTCCGCTCGCGTTCGAACGTCCATCAACCTGCTTGGATTGTTCATGGGATTCTTTGTGCTGCTGATCAGCCTCCTTCACTCCGCACATTTCAATCGCTACCTCGCGCTCAGCCTCTTCCTCGCCCTTCTGCTGATCATCCGGCTCCTCGGTGGGTTTGACAGCCCTGCTCGGCGCAGGGCTGAGCCGAAGCAGGATGCTGCTCGTTCCGCGTAATTTCGGGCTGTTCGATCGGATTTCGCCTGATGTAACGCTTCCTGCCGGCTGCGTCATAATACTCCCGTGGGCTCGGTTGAAGGTTTCGCACCCACACGGTTCTGCCGTCGTGCATCCCCAGGCTGGGGGCGGGTTGAAGAGCATGTCCGTGCTCTGTCGAGGTTGGGTGGGGGGATGGATTCACTTCTGGTGTACCGTGATAGCGCAGAATTTTTCGACAAATCAGTCCGTTGGCACCCGCTCTGGAGCGGAATCGCGACCGTCCGTTGACGGCGACGAGCAGCTCAAAGCTGTTGTGTATCCGCCCAAAGCGACTCCCGAACAGACGATGCAACTCGCGGTTATCGATAATCGCCGTACGCACGAGTCTCTGAACAACTTCGTGGCTCGTGGACATGCGGAGCCCGCCACGAACATGGGGGACGATGTCGTTCTCGACCCGACCGAGCGAGAGCTCGTTAGAAAATTAGCGAAGGGCTACAACATCAAGGCGTATGTTGTTCGAGAAGGGAAAGACCCATATTCGCCAGAGGAGATCGATGTCTCCCAGATGCTCAAGAAAAATCCCGATCGGGGCGTGACGCTCCCTGGTCAAGTCAGCCACATCCGGTTTTCAAAGATGTCGGAATCTCAGCGTGAACGGCCGACCGTTTCGCGCTTTGATAAACTCGGGAACGTCGTGCAGGTCGGGACAGAGAAACCGAACGATGGGCTCGGCGGCAGCGACTACGGCTTTATGGACGTCGTCGTCATGCTCACCCGTGCAGCCCTCGAACCCAATGCGATCAAGGGACTTCCCACAGCCCCCAGCGCGATTCCGCTCGACCTCTCTGCGCTCGGCCCTGAGTTCGCAGGACAACAGTTGACGAGAACGTTCTCCCAGCCGACGCAGGCCCCCGAAGCGCGCGCGGGTGTCTATCCCGTATTCAGTTTGCTCGGAAACGACTCTGCCAAATTGCTTCAGGAGCATCAGTCTGTGTTCGATCGCATCGCGGCCGGGATGGCGAAGTTCGAACAGAGCTGGGGCTTCGCACCAGGAACTGCGATTCAGAACTTCCAGGTCGTGAACTCGAATCAGTATCGAATGTTCACGCCGATAGCTCAGCCGGAGTCGATTAACGTTGCACTCAATGGACTCAATCGAATCGCTCCCGCCGCCCTGGATACGAGGGTGGAGCACGAAGGTTTTCACGGGCTCGACGGTCGCACGGGATATCAATTGAGCGGCGGGGAGTTCTCGCGTGTTTTCGCTGATCTCAGGAGTAAGAATAGCCGATTTCTCAAGCAGATCAGCGAATCCCGTTTCCAAGGCATGGAGGACGGCGAGAGTCGATCTGACATGGACGTTCGAGAGTTCGCGGCATCGTTTTCAAGCTCGACCGCGAATCCCAACATTCAGCAGATGCTGCAAAACGAGGATCTCCCGTTTCTCAACGACTACTTCCGGACAGGAAATGCTCTGATGACCTCTGTCGTTGCCCAGCAACGAGCGGGACGGTTGCCGCAGCGGTCGCCTCGCATGCAGCTGATCTCAAACATCATGACGTTCGTCGGTGATGAAATTATGCGTCGATCGACGCAGACCCAGTAACGTCTCGCGTCGAGACCGGGGAGGTTGTCCGAGCAGACAACCTGGGAAGAGAAGCACCAACCATAAAAAACGAAAAAAATCGGTGTGAGCCGAGGACGGAGCGCGCCGATAGGCGGCTCACGTCCTCGTCCGGT
>JADYYL010000378.1 GCA_020853655.1 Deltaproteobacteria bacterium | reverse complement strand
TGTTCAGCACGCAGTACTCCTGGCGTCTGAGGTCCGCGCAGCCGAAAAGGTTCTGACACTTCTCCAAGCAGCTCAGGCTGTAGAGGACGTTGTATCCGCCGTAGAAGATATAGGAACTAAAGAGGCAGCCGGACATGCCGACTTTCCCCTCGAGGCCCCCGCTGCCCGTCATCTCGTAACAGCGGTACGCGCCCTCTCCCCAACTGGCGAAGTCATACGTATCCTCGACGTTGAGATAGATGTCGTGACAGAAACGCAGCTTGCGGGTTTCGTAGCAATTGAACGAATCGTAAACCTCTTCGCAATTGGTGAGGTCGTCGCCGATGCACCCCTCTGCCTGAATATTGCGAACTGCGCGATGCGGATACTGAAGCCGGTGAGAGTCAAACTCCTCGCGGAATCGACTCCATGTTCGAAAGCTCCCGCTACACAACTCCTTCCAGACGCGCTCGAACGTCACACGGTCTACGGGCTTGTTGAAGACATAGTACTCCTTGTGTCGGAGATTGACGCAGCCGATGCAGTGGGAGCATCCGATGCAATCGTAAAGGAACGCCGAGAAGTTGCAGTTCTGACAACGAGTTGAATGCAACACGGCGTAGCAATCTTCGCCTTTGACGACCTCGTAGCAGAGCTCTCCACGGTAGAGATAATAGCTGTCCACGCTGTCGCGCGAGTATCCGGTGAAAACGGAGTACGCGAGATCCTCCGCCTGGCCGGAGTCAAAGCACATGAAGCTGTTCTTGAGGTTGCCGCAAAAGTGCGTGTACTCCGAGTTCACCATCGGGGGTGCATGAATAATGTTCGGCTTCAGCGTTTCCGCGAACAACTCTCGGAACTGATCGAAGAACGGGCGGGTGAAGTCGACATCTCGACCCAGCTCGCGATTGTCGACGTCTAGCCAAAGCGACTTATCGCATACTCGAACAGATTTATCGGGTGAATAGACCGAGAGGAGAGGCTTGCCTGTTAGTGAACACGTATTGCGATGGAACTCTCGTTCACTGCGAAAGGCGAGCCTGCGCCTGAGCCTTTCATTTGGGGAGAGGGTCGGGGGCGGAATGGGGAAGTGGCGAGTGCCGATCGTTGGGCCGACGCGATCGTAGAAGGCGAGATCCTCTTCGCTGATCTCAAACTCCTCGCCGCTTGCAGCGCAGATCCGTTTCACAAGCTTTCCTTTGTTTCAGCTACTCGCACGTGGCGGCGCTTCGTGAAGTAACGCGAGACCAAATCTTAGCCGATCGGCAGAACGCTTGTCATCGCCCACGCGAAGAATCCGCAGGGTCTTCAACAATCAGGCCATCGCGGACGATAAACCTCGCGAGTGAGCGCTTTGCGATTCGATCTGCATCAAACGCGAACGGCTCCGAAGCGCCGGGAAACTGAATCGTGGCAAGCGCCGGAACAACCCTCTCTGGAGATGACGATCGAGTTTGCTTCATCGCCAGACCGATCGCCATCACCGCGTCGTATCCGGTATCCGCCCCAAGACCCGGCGCCTCCTTATATCGATCCGCAAACCGCTGTTTGAAATCCGGGGTGGGGCTCCCAAACGCGGCAAACCGCGTGCCCTCGAGCGTTCCTTGAGATTGCTCGACAAGGCTCTGATCAAGGAGTGCCGCGAGCTTGGGGCCCTCATATCCAGCCGCCTTGATCTGTCGTGCGGCAAGTGCAAGGCGGTTTGCATTCGAAAGGAAGATCACATCAGGCTTCGCCTGGAGCACCTTCGCGATCGGCGTCTTGAGATCTGATGCATCGGGGAGCGGTTCTTCGAGTGCTGCAACGACGCCGCCAAGGCGAGTGAACTCATCGCGAAACGCGTTTCCTTGCGCGCTTTCCCACGGCTGTTGGCTGGAGAGGATACCAGCGCGTTTCCACCCGCGCTGAATTGCAAAGCGCGCCATCGTCCGGCTACTCGACTCATCAACGCCCCGTGCATTAAAGATATTCGGCGCGGCGTCACTAAAATCCCGAACGCCGACGACTGGCGTGATCATCACGACCGGCTCCTTCGCGACGATCGGAGCGAGGGACATCCCCGCGGGCGCTCCCACCGGACCGACGAAGATCGTTACTCCTCGTTGTCGCAGATTGCGATACGCGCTCACCGCGGTGGCGCCGCTATTTGCTTCTCGCGTGTCTTCAATGACGAGACGAATCGGCTTACCCAATCCCGCCGACGAGTTCAATTCGTCCCGAGCGATCTCCGCACCGCGCACGATGTTCTTTCCGACGGCCGCCCACTCGTCAGAGAGGGAGGCCAAGATGCCGATGGAGACACTCTCTTCCGCGCGAACAATCGTCGGCTGAAAAAAAGCGGAGCAAGCGGCGAGGTAGATCGCGAGCTGATAGAAAAGATGACGTAGGCCCATAGACGCTAACCGACGCAAAGAGATTTGTTCGAGTCAAAGTGAGTTCGATCGAGCACCCATGCAAGAAAAGGGAGTCTCGCGCGTTTCCTGGAGCTGGCTCCGGGTCGGGAGATGAAGTGATCCCTCGACCACTCAGTACACACGTTCAAGTTCCGACCAAATATTAGAAAAGCTGATCATTCTCGCGTTCTCGGAGTTTCAGTTAGAAAGGTCCTTACTGCCTGCTCAAAATTACGGCAGACGGGAAGCCCGTGCCTTTTGAGTCGCTCTTCACTCTCGAGTCCCCGGGCGACCAGAATGCATTGTGCACCGATGAGTTCGGCTACTTCAGCATCGTGTGACGAGTCTCCGATCATTATCGTTGACGCTGGGCTCGCTCCGACCTGCGAGAGCAGTGCAAGGCCATTTGGCGCTTTGCTCCTCGCCAAGCGGTCATCGAGCCCCTGAATTCGCGCAAAGAACTGACCGATACCGCGCTTCCGCACCGATTCGCCTAGGAGGTCGTGCGGGAGTGTGGACAAGATTGTCTGTGTCACTTGCTCTTCCCGAAGCAACTGAAGAGTCGCGAGGGCGTCTTCGTGTAGCTCAACCTCGTCTAGCCCAGCGGTGTACTGCACGTGCCATTCATCGGTGAGGACCGAGAGCGATTCCTTGGACAGATCGACACCAGCACGCTCATAGATGAGTCGAACGGGGTGCTCGTAAATCTCTCGGTAACGTTCGAGAGTGAGTGCCGGTAAATCCCGGGCGCAAAGGGAGCGGTTCAACGCTTTGAGCGCGTGTTCCGCATCGTTGAGCAGTGTGCCGTTCCAGTCCCAGATAACGTGGCGGATGAGATGCATTCCGAATCTCTGGCGGAACAAGGTTTTACAGAAATGGCTCGCCCAGCTCCGCAGTCTAGAGTGCGCTGAGACGTTCGTAGTCGACTCGCGCCCGAACCGTAGTGGATTCAGACGGTTGGATACATTGGGGTCAAATCCAAAAATAGTCTAGAACGGGGCTCCGATTCCAGCTCAAGAGGACTCTCGGAGATACCAGAAACAGCCGTCGCGAGTAGCCCTCGTATCTAAGCGCTTTCCTGCTACCGGCGCGGATCCCGCTCTGTGCGTATGCGCAGAGATGCATCGTCGAGGTACACGACGTGATGCGTTCCCAACCTCTCGAGAAAGGAAGTCTTCCCAACCTGGCGCGGACTCTTCGGTACCTTCATGGGGAGCGAGGAGCGCGCGAATAGTGTGGGGCTAAAATCTCAATAAATCCATATGCTTGGCTATATTGGGATGGAATCCGAATATAGCCAAGCGTGAAATCGAGGCCCGGGAAGGGCAGATTGCGGGACCTTGCAGTCGCCTAAGATCGCATCGAATGCTCGAACGAGAAGTCTCTATGCCCAGTCTCCGCGCCAAAGGCGGTGCACGAATTCCCCGACCGGCACTATCTCGATCCCATCGACCTTTCGCGCCATGGGCTCAAAGGAGAGGAGAAGGAAATGTTTGATACGCTTCTCTTCCCTCAGGGCTCGCAGGCCGGTGAGCATCTTGTCGGACACCTTGGCCGTGGCCTTCACTTCGATGGCGATACGGTTTCCGAGGATAAAATCTACCTCCATCCCGTTCGTCGCGCGCCAGAAACTCAGTTTCTCAGCTGAGTGATAGTCGGAGAAGCAGCAAAGCTCATGATGTAAGTAAGTTTCGAGGGCAAACCCGAACTCCGCGATGTTTCGCGCAATATTGCTCCGACCCTGCAGGTGTCGCACGACCCCGGTGTCGAAAAAATAAAACTTGGCGGTACTGGTCGCTTTTCGTTTTTTGCTTTCCCGCCAAACCTCAAGCTTTCTCGCAACGAGAGAATCCTCAAGCACTGCAAAGTACTCCCGGACCGTCGTCAGGCTTACCTGCGCATCGTTTGCTATGTTGGAAAAATTGATGAGCTGCGCGTTGCACAGCGCTGCCGTGGTGAGAAATCTGGCAAACGCAGGGATATTTCTCGCAGCTCCCTCTGCCATGATTTCCTGCTGGAGGTAGTCGTCGACATAGCTCGAGAGCCTGCTCTGGTAATCCTCATTCAGCACCATCGGGGGAAGGAGTCCGCGATGAAGTGCATTATCAAGCGAGAATCGCTCACCAAGTTCGATCGCGCTGAGCGGATGAAAGCCAATCGTTCGTGCCCGACCTCCAAGAAGATTTACTCCACCCCGCCGAAGTCTTCTTGCGCTTGAACCGGAGAGCACAAAACGAACTCCAAGCTCTTCGATCAGGTAGTGCACTTCGTTGAGCAGCTCGGGTATTCGCTGCACCTCATCAATGACAACGACGTCGCCCTTTTGTACTGAATCGCGCAGCAACTTCGGCGAGGCCGAAAGAGAGAGGAAGAGATCACTTTGCAGAAGATTGAATCGCTTTGCTTCCGGAAGCTGCTCGCGCAACAGCCAAGACTTTCCGGTCTGACGCGGACCGAGGAGGAGCACCGATCGAGACTTCAAAAGGGGCTCGAGTTCGAGCACGCGCGGTATACTGGACATGGCTCGGAATCTAGCGCCACTAGCGCTAATTTTCAAGCATTAATATCGCTGGTGGCGCTGATTTTGCTGCCCGGGGAGCGCTAACATGCTGATATTCTATACTTCCTGGATTCCAATGTGGGGCTGAGGGCGAAGCGCGAGGCCGTACAGAGGCTTTCAAAAGGCAGAACTCCGCGGCGTCATCGTCAGTGGCCGCAACTGAGTCTCCGCACGAGTCGGATTCAAACAGACCCATCGCGCTTTCTTGGATGAATCACGGGAGCGGCGTCAACCCCGGCCCATAGATGTTCACGGCATCAATCACCAACCTGCGATCTGTCGGTATTGCCGTGTTGATCGATTCTGCCGACTTCAGCATTCGTCGCACGAGCTGACCTCCCGCGTCTGCGTGTTGGAGGCATGATGCGTAATCACCGGCGCCGTCTCTGCAGACACCGATGCTCAGTCCCTGTCGAAGGCCTGGAATAGTCGCTGCGACAGATGTCGCGCCACGCTCTCGGATCACCAACGTCTTCCGAGATGTGCTGCCGGTGGTCAGCACGATATCGTTGCTCGTGCTTCCGAACCCATCCACTGCATATGCTCTGTCGAAGAGCCCGACATTCGATTCCGTTGCGACAACTGCACCGCTCGTGTTCAACGCCACCAGATTGTATTTCATCTTGCGCCCACGGCCGCTGGTCGTCCGAAACAGAAGCTCGTCCGTTCCGTCACCATCGATGTCGCCGCATCCGCGCAACTTGCCGGAGTAGAGACGGGGAAGCGAGACGGTCGTCGTCGCTGCGCCCTTGTGTTTCATCAAGACGTTTGCACCACGCATGACCGCGAGTTCTTTCTCCGGTGTTGCATCAAGGTTACATCCGGTCAGCACGTAGTCGCTGGGCTTTCCGAAAGATTCCACCTCGACGACGGAAGTACCCCTCTCCTGGAATGACCACTTCAACGTCTTCTTGTTGATCGAAACAGTCGCGCACTCGGAGCTCCCATCGCCGTCGTAGTCAGCGTTCGCCGCAACGCTCTGCTTTCCGCCGAGCGCGGTTGCGACGAGCGTCTTCGTCCCCGCAGCCCCGTCGATGATCGAGCAGTTTCCGCGCTTGAATAATGCGGCGTCGCTGAGCCCATCGCCGTTGGCGTCGAGCGCACTCGGGACAATCTCGATCTCCAACGCCGCCGAAGTTCGATCGTTCACACCTGCCGCCGTCAATGAATGGTTCCCCGC
>JADYYL010000377.1 GCA_020853655.1 Deltaproteobacteria bacterium | reverse complement strand
GTTTTGCTACTTCGGCGCGACGAGAGTGAGGTACTTTTCTCCCAGGTAGCTGATGAGGAAGCGTGGAGAGGGTTCGACCCCAGTTGCACGTTTCATGAGTTCGCGCGCTGGGTAAGACTTCCCGTGGACATGGATCGATTGTCTCAGCCACTCGAGCAGGTTCCCAAATTGCCCGCTCAAAATTTCATGCTCGAACTTTGGATTTCGTTCCGTCCAGGTCTCGAAGAGCTGCGCCGCGTTCATTGCTCCTAAGAGATACGTTGGAAAGTATCCGATGAGACCCGCGTACCAATGCACATCCTGCAGAATGCCTCGCAAATCTGAATCCGGCGTCACTCCGAGATATTCTCGATATTTCTCGTTCCACGCGTCGCGGAGATCTTTGACCTGTATTCGCCCTTCGACAAGGTCGCGTTCGAGTTCGAACCGAATGATGATGTGCAAGCCATAGCTCACCTCATCGGATTCCAATCGAACGGATCCGATGCGGATACGATTTGCATGGCGATACAACGTATCGGCCTGAACGCCGCCCATGGCATCAGGGAAACGTTGTATCAAAAGTGGCTCCAGGTACTCCGCGAAGGCGCGCGACTGGAGCACGTGCTTCTCCCACAGCAACGACTGTGACTCGTGAATCCCCAGTGAACACGCCTCGGCAAGTGGCGTTCCCCACTGTTCACGGACAAGTCCCTGTTCGTAGAATCCGTGTCCCATTTCATGAATGAGGGGGTTGAGGCCGATGAAAATATCGGCCTCGTCGATGCGATACGTCAGGCGGACGTCGTCTATCGAGGGGCTCGAACAGAAAGGATGAACGGTAAGGTCAAGTCGTCCTCTATCAAGATCGAATCCGAGCCGTTCGCTGAGGCTCAAGAAAAATAAGTTCTGCTCCGCTGACGGGAACGGCGCACAAAACGGTCCCTGCGAGTGATCAGAGAACGGCCGGAGTTTCTCTGTGAGGTCCGAGAGTGCAGGTCGGACTTCCTCAAATAGAGTGGCAATCTCGGCTCCGGTAGCATCTGGCTCATACTGGTCGAGCAGCACATCGTAAGCTGGCAATGATGGCTCGAGAGTGGCAGCAAACTCCTGCTTGAGCTTGACAATCTCTTCGAGGAGCGGCGCTGCGACGTTGAAGTCGTTTGCGGTCCGTGCCTCGATCCACTGTGCGTATGAGTCACTCTCCTTCTGGGTGAGGCGGCGAATAAGATCGGTCGGCAGGCGTCGAGCTCGTTCAACGGCCTTCCGCGTTTCTTCGACTGCGCGACCTTGCTCGGCTGTCAGAGCAGAATCACTTGCCGCAGCCTCGATCGTCTCCCAGAGCGAATCGTCGACTTTCTTTTCGTGATAAATCGCAGCGAGTGTTGCCATCTGCTCCGCGCGGGGCCCGGCACCCCGTCGAGGCAGGTAACAATGCTGATCCCATCCCAGCAGTTCGTTTGCTGAAGATATGTTCCTCAAAACTCGAAGCTGCTCGACAAGCCGATCCCAGGCGGAATTCATACTTACTCCCAGACATCCTTGATATGGAGCTGCACCGAAGTGACTCCTTGATACGTGTTGAGTTCGGGCGAAAAGGCGACGTTGATGCGGCGGCCTTTCTGAAGAAGGGAATTACCGCGCATGTTCCAGGCGACGGCCGTGTGGTTCGTCGTTTGTTCCTGTAAGCGGAGGCGCAAATGGGTTTCTCCTAAAGGGGACGCCCCTTCGACCCCCACGTTCTTCGCAACGAAGATGGGTGAGGGGTTCGCAACGCCGAACGGAGACAGCGTCGTTAACTCTTCCGCGAGCTTGAAATCGACCTGCGCAAAGGAGGCTTCGAGATCGCACACGACGGGACGAGTTCGGCCATCGCTGCTGATCAGACGCTCCGCGAGCGAGATGAATCCTTCCTGGAACGCAGCGAGGTTTTCGTAAGAAACCGAGAACCCTCCCGCTTCCGCATGTCCGCCATGAGAGAGAAGGAGGTGATCGAGACTCTGAAGCGCCTGCGCGACGTGAAAGCCTGGAACGCTCCGAACAGACCCCTTGATGATTCGAACCGTGGAATCGCCCTTCTTGACCTCGCCAGGCGCCATAATCGCCGACGGACGGTAGTGCGCCTCGGTCAAGCGCTGCGCCACGATCCCGATGACCCCGGTGTGGAAGTGCTCTCCGAAGATAGCGAACGCTCCGCGCTCAAGAAGCTCCGGAGCTCGGTCGAGAATCTTGACGCATTCCTCTTTCATCCGCGCCTCAATCGCCTGACGGTCCGCATTCAGCGTGTCGATTTTTCGCGCAATGGCTTCTGCCCTTCGGGAGTCCGTCGTGACGAGGAGCTCGATCGCCTCTGCCGCGTCAGCGAGTCGTCCCGCGGCGTTAATTCTTGGGCCGAGACCAAATCCCACGTGCGAGGATCCAAACCGAGCAGTCTGGGGCACCCGCGCAACATTTTTAAGTGCGATGAGTCCGGGGCGCGTCGTCGCGCGAAGGGCATCAATGCCCTTGTGTGCAATGACGCGATTCACGTCGAGGAGGGGGACCATGTCGCAAATCGTACCGAGCGCCGCGAGGTCGAGAAAGTCGCGTGG